>NZ_JADEXO010000212.1 GCF_015207105.1 cf. Phormidesmis sp. LEGE 11477 | reverse complement strand
TGGAATCTTTTTATCATTTTAATGGTGCCCCACTAAAAGAAGAGGAAAAAAAGCAGTTTATCCAGGCATGGGGAGATATTCTTTCTTCAGACAAAGACCAGAGATCATTTGTAGAAACGCTTGAGCCTTTGGTTTGTTATAGCCGTAAGGTTGCAAAGCTATGCGAAAACGTATTTCTTTTAGCACTAATTTCGCAGATTCAGTTACTAGACGGTATGTTGCCGATCCGTCGTATAGACGTATATCGCCGAGCGATTGAACTGATGGTTGAACAACAACGCCAAGGGAGGGGGTTACCACTTACAGTCAATGAAGTCTATCCTCACTTAGAACATCTTGCTTACTGCATGCGTTCAGAGGGCTCTCAATACTGGTCAGAGACCAAGATCATACGAGCGATCGAAGAGCTTCGTGAGCACGAAGAAGAGGCGGAACTAAAGCGGCGTTCCCCTTCCATGCTACTTGATGCGGTAATGAGGCGATTGGGTGTACTTAACGTGGCAGGAGGCAGCGAAGTTGATCAGAGAGGATACGAGCGCCGCGTCATTCAATTTTTCCATCAGTCATTCCAAGAGTACTTTGCCGCTCAGGCACTACGACATGGACGAGGAGTTTACGATGGTACAGGGATTCTAGATCGCCTGCGAGAGAAAGTTCATGGTATCCCGATTGTAGAGCGAAAAATAGAATCACTTGGTATGGGAACAGAGACAGAGCCTGTTACAGCCAGTCAGTGGCAAGAAGTTGTCCGAATGTGTATCTCCGGGTTGTCTCACAAAGAAGAGAACCAGAATCGTCGAGATAAAGCTGATGCTGACGACGCTATGCTTATGCTACTACCGTCTGCTGGTACCTCTCCTAGAGACAGTAGAGCGCTTGCGGTGTTTGCGCTTCAATGCTTAGCAGATGAGCCAGAGTTAACAGAGGAGACGGTTTATACAATATTAGATATTGCTATAGATTGTGTTAGTGACCTTGATGGCATGAACACAAAGCAAAACACTTTGATGGATGAAGCTTTTTACGCAGTTATGCAGTCTTGTTACAGAGATCTGTGTACTCGCCGTTTGTTACACAGCTACATTCAATCTCGTGACCAGCGCCGCCACAAAATTGGATGCATATTCTCTTTATGTGGAAGTAGTGAAAGTCTCAATGCAGACAATGCTGCTCGGATACTTCGACCTACTCTTAATAGAATAAAGTCTAACGAAAAGCCGGACAACCAAGTTGCTGCGGCATTACAGCTAGTTGATATTTTCTACCGTCCGCAAGGTCAAAATAGCAACATACGTATAGATTTTTTGGATGCAAAACTTTTACAAGAAACAGTTTCAACCCTATTAGAAGCAGCAACAGGACGGATTAAAGGTCATGCCGCATTGCAGGGTGCTGCGCTATGGGCACTAAGTTGGTTAGTGACCGCTAAGGTTTGTCAGCCAAACAAAATTTATGCCTTTGATTCCCTTCAACTAGATTACCTACGAGAAATCATTATAGACGAGAAAAAGGACTCTTTTGCTCGTGGCTGGGCGGCGAGTATTCTAGGTTCCTACATAGCCTATGAGCCTGTATTTACTCAAGTCGACTGGGTTTACGAATGGGCTGTTGTGGCTGATGGCGGTAAGCCGCAAAAGCATCTACCTGTTGCCAAGCGGATTAATCACAATAAGGATGTAATCGTTCTCAGGCATCTGCTTGTTTCGAATGTTCCTATTAAGGTGAAGGAAAGGGTTGCGCTCTCTCTAGGTCGGCTGAATCACTTTTCAGACGAAGTATTGATTCCTCTCCTAAATATATTTCAGGACGACCTAAGTTGGAACAAGGAGAGAGATGAAGCGCTAATATATCTTGTCCTGAGTGGTTCTGCTAAAGTTGATTCAGTATTTTTACAAGGAGCGGCTCGTATAGTGGATGATACTGATCTATCCCAGTATGGTTTTCCAGCACGATGCCATTTAGCATTGATGGGAAGAGGTTACTGGAAATCTCTTTATCACCAACTTAATCTTTGTTTGGGCTCGCAAGCTGATATTGATTCTTATGCATACGCTTTAGCTGGTATTGAAGACTCGAAAGGAAGAGAAGTTCTAATATCTGTGACAAATCACCAAAAAGAGAAAGTGCAAATTGCGGTTTCTAAAGCAGTGACGAAGTTTGTCGAGTGGACTTATGCGGTTAAAAAACCAGTCTGTGACCAAGTGAATTGGTTAAGCGAATGGGCAACAGTTGCTACTGGATACAAGCCTCACTGGCAGTTGCCAATGGCAAAAGTAAATACAAATCGAAAAAAAACAGAGGTTATTAAAAGTTTGATTTTAGAATGGCCCCAGGTAGTTTACTGGTTTGACCAATGGATGGTAGATGAAGATGAGATACCTCAACAAGTGCTACTTGACACTTCCTCTTTAGAGAATTCAACAGATGAGCAGGTACTTGCACGTTTACTGTCATCTAAACTCCCTATCGAGGTTAAAAATAACGTTGCTATTATCATGGGCAGACTTGGCTATTTTGTTTCTGGGATGATAGAACCGCTTCTACATATATTTAAGTATGAGCCTCATGCCAATATTCGACGTGACGAAGCCTTAGTTTACTTAGTACTGATGGGTGGTACTGAAGTTATCTCTGCTTTGATAGAAGGACTCTCTGTGCCAAGAAAGGAGACCGATAAATATAATTTCCCTAGCCACTGTCTTCTCGGACTTATTGGCATAGGCGATTTGAACGCGCTTCAAGAGCTTTTGACATCTGAAAATGAAAAGTTTGTTACAGCCGCTGCCTATGCTCTGGCAGGAAATGCAGATATTCAAGGAAAAAGAATTCTTTTATCGACAAGCGCAGCCGAAGTAGATATGGTGCGCGAAGCTGTAAGCAGAGCCTTAGATAAGACTAACGAATGGAGACTTCCTGAACGTTAGGAACAAGGATAGCAAACAAAGTCTCAACAGCTTAACAATTCTAGTACGTCAACCTTTTTGTCCAATGCAGATCTATGAGCTAACCGATTAAAAATATGTACTTCGAGGTTATTTTATACTCTCAAAACCTAGACCTTTTGGTACTATCCAAAACTGCGTCTCATTTCTTGTCTCGTAAGTGCTGTCTCACAAAGCCTTAAAGGCAATGAGAAAACACGACCAATTTATTGTTCACGGTGGTATCTCGTCCAGAAAGCCCACTGTTTCTCTATAAGTTGTTCTACAAACTCTGCATCCTGACGTGCTCTTGACTGTAACGAGTCAGCCCTCAACGGATTAGAGCATGGCGTGCCAAGCGCTCTCAAGACGGATTGAGCCGAGATAAGCTCTTTTTGACCAGCGCCTTCACGACTATTTCTATCCAGGAATGAATTGAGACTCTCAATTGCAGACTTAGGGTAGACCATTCCCATTGCGATAGATAGCTGAGGCGAAACAAAACTGCCACGTTCAAACCGATATAGCAAGTCCTCAAATCTATCGTCTGGTCTCGCTATGAGCACACAGGTACATCCAATTAACGTATAGCGCCATGCTGCTGTACGTATAATCTGCGACCAGTACTCCGAGTCGGGGCCATACCCCCTTATGGCTGAGCGGTTGCGGTAGATGCCTGGTGTCGGGCTAGTGACATCTCGAAAAGTTTTTCCTAAGTGGCTTTGACTATTGAATCCACATTGCCAAGTAATTTCTGCAACTGTCGGCTTCACGGCGTTCACTAACTGCTTGGCTTCCTCTACTTTCTGTCTTTTGAGTAGAACTTGGAGTCTGCCTAATTAAAGTATCAATATTGGTCTTATTGTCTTGCAGTGAGACTCATTTGTGAATAAAATAGTCTCGCTGTAAGACAAAGCTTTTAAGGTCTAGTTCTTTGCTATCTGGAACAACTTCAAATGCATTGGCTACGGCTGGTGGAATAGCCTGGGGTTTGCCGGTTGAGCGATTGACAAAAACCCAATTGGTTTTGCCGGTTGCCAATAGTGCTTTATCAGACGGGCGAAAAAACTGATACTTGCGTTGAGACTGGACTTTGCGAACGCTTGCTATCCAGGTGAGTACAACCAATTGTTCTTCTTCAAAAGCAGGGCGAAGGTATTCAACTGCGTGCGAGCGAACTATTCAGGTCGCGCCGACCTTCGCGGTTTCTGCTGTACAAGCTGTGTGATTGGCGTGGGCGATCGCAATGTCTTGCATCCACTGTACGTATGTCACGTTGTTGAGATGGCCATTTTCATCGATTGCTTCTGGCGGCACGGTAATGTTTTGGCGATAGATAGCGCGTTCTAGGACATCTGTGTTCATGGTGTTTGGCAGTCGCGGTGCTGTGGTTCGGGGGCTGCGCTAGTTTGGTTGAATAGAATGTAGAGCTGAATGGTAGGCGATCACGTCGGCAGTCACTCAGCTCTGGCTTTTTCCTGTGAGGCTTATTGTCTGTTGAT
>NZ_JADEXO010000079.1 GCF_015207105.1 cf. Phormidesmis sp. LEGE 11477 | reverse complement strand
AGGGTTTGGTTGAGTGCTGATTCGTCAAACTGGGCAGCTTGTGGTTCCGAAGCGACGCTTTGGCTCGCACCCAGCATCATGTCCAAGGACGGCTTTAGTAGCTGAGCCGCCTCCGATTGAAGTGCTGTTGGAGAAGGCGTTTCGCTGACTAGGGCTGAGTAGGCGGCGCAATAATTGCACATATCTGAATTCGATTTCTAAGGAACTGAGAATTATGAAAGTGCTTCCAATGAACTTAGTGAAAGCGCTGCGGCATAGTGCTCTACGGTTTAGTTAGGTTCCTAACCGCCTACTGTAGCGTTCGCCACTTTGCTGCACGTTCTGATGATGAAAACCTTGTCGTAAAAGAGCAAAATGGTCAGTCAGCGTAAGGATGTATCCGACGCTAGCTATAATCGCTGTAAAAGAGTTAGTTATAAAAAACTCGAAGTTTCACCTATTAGGCAACATATCATTCGGGTCCTCTCTCCTGGAAAACACGCTGGCATAATTTACAGAGCCTATAAAGACCAATATGGCTATGTAAAAAGGAGATGAATGGAGAACACAAAGCAGCACTTGCTTACAACGTTGCTAGAAAGGGTGTTTTAGCAACGTTGTTTTACTCACAGTTTTCGTTTTCTTAGCTTGGTTTAATCAGGGCTACGGCCTTCGTGAATGGTGGAGGCCAAGCGCATATCTCTACAGTTCGCTAGAGATAGTTTGCTAAAGATAGTTCGCTATATTTCGCTAGCTTGACTGATGACTAACTGCTGGTCGGCGCTGATGTTTCTTACCTCTTGGGATTGGCCATCGGGCCAATATACTCGAATAAAATCAATAGACTGTTGCTGGCCTAGCCCAAAGTACAAGCGATAGTGCCCTTGCGAAAACTGAGCGCCTTCAAATTGTCCAACACTCTGAAGCTGGGTGCCTTCAGCAGTAACTAGTTCAACAAGCGCACCAATTGCTTGCTTGTTCTTTGATGCTCCTTCCAAGTCAAGCTGTAGCCAATGATTTCCGGTTTCTGCGCTGGCTTTCTCTTCCCTTGAGTACAGTGTCACTATCGAGCCTTCGTTTTCGGCCTCGCCGCCCAATATTTTTTGATTGATTCGACGATAGAGCGCTTGTGGCTTAGATAGTTGATAGGATGAGGCCCACAGCAAGTCTAATAAGCCATCGCTATTTGCATCAAACCAGGTGGCGAAGGCTTTTTGTAGCAGAGGCGATTCATCCCTTAGCAATTGGATCGGTTCGAACGCTGTCTCTACGGTCTGTCGATACAGGCCACCGGGTGCTACATGCAGATCAACTAGTCCATCGTTGTCATAGTCAACCCAGTTGGCAGTATAGGACTTGGTAGGAAGCTGTAAGGATTCTAAGTCCAGCTTGACGTAGCGTCCTTCGTTGTTCGACAGCAGTGCATTTCCGCCTGGAGAGGCAAAAAACACGTCTAGATCGCCGTCATTGTCGTAGTCTGCGATCGCAAACTTACTGCTGTCGCTAAAGGTCTCAACCACCGTACCGGAATTGTCATCAATTCTTTGTGGTTCAAATTCACCATCCTGGTTGACGTACAGCCAGAAAGCCTCCTCATCCACCCACATGAGATCAATTGCACCATCCCGATTTGCATCTAGCCAAACAAATGAGCCGCCATCGGCAATATCTAAGCCAACATCCGATGCAACATCTTTGAAGTGACCGTCTGGCTGCTGCTGGTATAGCTGGTTAGCATAGGAGCGGGTTGCAGTTGGTGGCGCAAAACAGACGGTATAGATATCTAATAGTCCATCCGCGTTAAAATCTACCCAAGCTGTCTGTAGTGCAGGACAAGCTTTCTTCTCAATCTCAGCATCATCAACGATATTGGTATACAGTGAGTCCCCTGAGCTCACCAACAATTCGTCCGTATACCGTTCGGGCAGCGTGTCCATCCTGGCTCTTAGACCGCCACGAACAATGAAAACATCTAGAAACCCCTCGCCATCATAGTTAGCCCAGGCCATACCATGGCGGTCTCTTAGATACATCGTAAAGTCGCGGGACTCAGGATTGACCTTATCAACACCTACGTATATTTGATCTAGGCTCAGCTCAGTCTCTAATTCAAAAGAAATAGGCAAGCTCTGATTGTATGAGCCAAAGACAGCTCTGGCGTTTTCAGATTCAATAGTAAATGTAGTAGTAGAAACAACAGCGCCTGAAGCGAGCTCTTCCTCTTTAATATCGATGTCAAATCCGCTGCTATCAATGATATTCATCGGCGAAGAGACTTCGATGATTCCAGAGACAAAGCTCTCATCGTCAGCGCGTGGGCCTAGTAGGGACGCTAGTTCTCTGCACTCCATCACAATCCGCCGCTGATCCCAGTAGATATAGACTCCAGGAGCGTCTATAGTAGGTTTTGCCGCTGGCTCTAACCCAGGAAAGTCTGGATCTTGGTTTAATGCCAGCGCAGAAATAGGCCGTTCATCGAACGCCCTACCTTCTTGTCCAAATAGCAAGAACTGCTTCTCACTGTGGTTAGAGGTATACACATCCAAATCACCATCTTGATTGATATCAGCGACGCCGATATCAAAAAGTGCGGGCACATCAGGTAGCAGCACCTGGGGCTCAAACCACTGCTGTCCTTGAGCTGACAGGGTGAGACCTTCAGCATCTCGCTGACTGTAAATAGCGTGAGTCGTTAAGACAATAGCGAACGTTAGAACCGTCAGAACCAATACTCTTAAGGTCAAACGCTTTTGAAGAGACTTAATCATTATCCAAGACCTCAGAATGTCCCTTACCTACGTGAGAAGCGATATACGAGAAGTGATAAGAGGCGATCGTCTATCAGCTAGCTAGAGATAGCCATACTGAGCAAGCTCTGTCTGAGCAACTTTTTCAGCTAGCTTTAGTTCCTCTGGATCTCGGCGCTTATGAATATTAACCGAACTTTGCCTAGCTGCCTTGAACTTTGCTCGTAGCTGATCTGTCATCTCGCATCTGAAATGATTCACTGCCTGTTCACCGTATTCCAGGGGCGATCGCACCAGATCCTCGTACTTGATAGTCAAGATCCGCCCACTAGCGATAACATCTGAACGCTCCAAAAAATCGCGGCAGCGGCGAACCATCTCTTTCCACATCCAAATTGAGCGTATGTAAGGGGTGTAGCCTAAGAACTCTTCCTCTTTACCTACTTCTACCCACCAGGGGACATATCGATGATCGTATTTTCTACCCATCGGCATTTCCGCCGTCTTGAGCGTCATGAGTTTTTCGTCTGTCAACACTTTATATTTGCGCGCTAGCGAGTCAGCACAGTCTCTACCATCTCGATAGATATGGATAATTCGACACGCTGGTAAGGCGTTATAGACTAGCTCTGGAGAAAATGCTAGAAACGGCTCTTTGTAAACAAATCGCTTGATACGTCTTTGGCCCTTGAGCGACTGAAACATCTCCTTTGTGCTCATCGACTGGGAAAGCCACTTATGAATTGAGGTGACACGATTGCCGTAGACGGCTTCAAGGTAGTCTTGAATAGAAAATTCAAAACTGTTGGCAATACACTGGTAGATATCAGGCGACAAGTTTCGATTGACCAAATGCGCCAGCGCTAAAGGAAATAAGTGTCCAGAAGAACACTCGGATCTGGGTAAGGCGTTAAGGGCTTCAAATAGAAAAGTTGTTCCTGAGCGAGGACAGCCAAAGATGACGTTGTACTCTATCGGTATTGAATATTGAAACGCCTTTAGAGCAGCCGAGCTTGAGCTGAGCTGTGTGTGTTCACTATCTTTATTCTGCGTAATACTAGAATTAGATGACATGACCTTAGGCTCTTTTAAAGCTGGAAGTGAAAACTAGAGGGCGTTGGCGTTAAAACAATGTCTAATCAGGAGAGCAGGGAGATCGAAACGGTTTGGAGACCATCAATCCAGCCAGTGGGAAAGGTCTTTTTGAATAAGATCTTGTAGCTTTAGAATGTCTTCTCGATAGTCAGCGACCAGCTTTTGACGAATCTCCGGCGATAGAGCAGGCTTCTTCTTCAGATTCTGGCTTCTAATTGACTTACGTAGGCCGATAGGGATGAAGGGTTTGACAAGTGTCTTCAGCGGGTTGTCTTTGATTAAAAGATTTTGTAACGCCATGTTCTTCGGAATTGCTGAGACGTTACGACGAGTCAGATCGGGCGTGAAAGTATCCTCAACATTCAAGAAACGGCAGGCGTCTTTAACAACAGCTCCACTGTCAGCCTGTAGGTCTTTATAGAGATAGATTTTGATCTGCTTTTTATCGAAGAGATCGAAGTATCGTTTTACCTGCTCGTGATAGAATCCAACTCGCTCGTAATGCCAACCAGGCCAGCGTTTCTTTTCAAGCCTACGATGCTCTTCTTGTGCGAGTGCTTCCTCAAAAGTGAGCTGCTCGCAGCCATCTCGAACCTGGTAGCAAAATGCCGAGTAGGCTCTCTCTGCTGGATCACGTAGGACTGCGATTAGCCTGACATCCGGGAGTCGTTCCTTTATCCGTTCGGGAGTCTTAGGCACGTACAAGTACTCTGTTGAGGCTTCTCCAATAGCAGTTTCGTTCGAGACGTCTTCAAACAGGGCTAAATACTCTTCTAAGCTCATAGGAGTGCTGCGGTGCTCTTTTGCCCCACTCCTGTAGGGATCTTTTAGGTAGTCTGTGTAGAGTTCTGGTGCAAAGAATCTAGGTTCTTTGACTGGGCTCATATAGATTTGAGGGTGCTCGTTCAGGTAATGGTATAGGGAACTTGTACCCGCTTTGGCAGCTCCTATAATCAAGAAGTTAGGTTGTACCATAGGTCGTCATTGAACTGAGGTTTTGTGAACCAAATTTGTTCCGCATAGAGCAGTCATTACCGGGCTTCAAAAGCAGTTATTGCGAGGCTTCAACTAGTGGATAAGAGTCATGTTTGCTAACGAAGCCTTTTTCTTTTCGACTAAAAAAGTGCTGATAGGCTGAGACGGTTGCTTTCACACCTTTTTGTATGGCTCTTGGGTCTTTTTGTTTAATCAAGCCTGCTGTCACCTTTAGGGGGGCAATCAGCGTGTAGATCAGCGCTTTAGGGATCGATTTTTCGTAGAAAAAGTAGGCTTTTGCAGTTGTATACAGTTGGGATGCGAGTACTCGATCCCAGTTGCTGGCTCTATCGACTAGAGATTGATAGTGGTTGACCCATAGGGTATCTCTAGGAACGATTTTGTAGCCGAGTGCAACTGCGTGACGAGCGATATCTAGCTCTTCATACCCATAGCGAAGGCATTCGTCAAACAATGCTTCCTTAAACAAACTGACTGGAAAAATAGTTGAGTTCATCACTACTGAGCAGCAGTCTGAATCGTTTATAGGAATCTTCATCGTTCCCCAGAAATCTGCATTGTGGGGCAGGATCTTTTTGACCGTGCCTTCTCCTTCCCAGCTTCTGTGCTTCATCTCATAACCAGTAACAACCGATTCTGGCGTTTGTGCGATCAGCTCATAAGCAATTTCAAAACAGTCTGGTGGTACGCATACATCGTCATCGATAAACATGAGGTGAGTGCTCTGCACTCGTCGAATACAAGCATTGCGATTCGGCCCTAGTCCTAGTCTCGGACCAGTCTGGTAGGTTACCGCCGGATATTTTTCGACGATTGCTTGGGTTGGCTCTGGATCAGGGCTGTCGTCACTGACAATCACTTCGTCCGGCTTTACTTTGCTTTGAAAAACGCTTTCTAAACATTTTTCTAGATCTTCCGGTCTGTTCATCGTGCAAATACACAAGCTGATTGAGCAGTCGCTTTGCTTTTTTTTCTCTTCTGTAGCGTACATAGTTCCTACGAAGTTCCTATGAATAAATGAGTAGTGTTTAACGGAGGCTTGTGTAATGCTGTGTCGGCTGCTGTCGCTAACTTATGGGAGGTTGCTAAAGACTATGCTTCAAATTTTTCAGCTTGTGGCGAGTGTTTGCTAGAGTTTCAACCCCTTCAGTGCCTTCTCCGTAGAAGTGTTGGCTCCAAACTGCATGTTGTGATATTCCCATAGCTGGCCTTTCATATTGAGCAGTTCTTGGTAGGTGCCTTGCTCAACAATCTCACCTTTTTCTAAAACAACAACTTTATCTGCCTTAACGATAGTAGACAGGCGATGCGCGATGACCACGACTGTTCGCCCGACGGAAAGCTTTTCAATCGACTCTTGAATCAGTTGCTCTGAAACGGAATCTAAAGCGCTAGTGGCTTCATCTAAAATCAGAATATCTGGGTAGCGCAGGAGTGAGCGCGCGATCGCAATTCTCTGCCGCTGTCCCCCCGACAGCCTTACCCCTCTATCACCGAGAACCGTATCAAAACCCTCTGGCAACTTCTGAATAAACTCTAGGGAATTTGACAGCCTCGTTGCCTGTAGAAGATCTTCTTCTTTAACATCCTCTAGTGCATAGGCGATATTGTTTCGAATTGTATCATTGAAGATGAACGTATCTTGACTGACTACCGAAAGCTTGCGACGAAAAGAGTTGATGTTGAACTTACGTAAGTCGGTTCCGTCGATCAATATCTGGCCTTTAGTTGGGTCGTAGAATCGGGGAATCAGATCGGCTAGCGTAGATTTACCTGCTCCCGAAGCCCCAACTAGGGCGGTCGTTTTACCCTTCTCGATTGTCAGATCGATATTCTTTAGCACTAGCGAGGATGGTTCGTAGCCAAAGTCAACCGAGTTAAATACGATCGAATGCTCAAGTCTAGGAAACTCAAGATAGCCATTCTGTATGTAGGGTTTATCATCAACTCTTAGAACCTGAGATATCTTTTCGAACGACCCATGAAAGTTTCGGATGCCTGCCGCCGAAGAATTTAGAATCTTTACAAGTGGCATTACCCGAAAGAGAACAAACAGAAACGTTAGCAGCGAAGCTAGCTGTAGCTGACCGGCTGGTACCAGTACTAGTACCGCTATGACTATCATTACAATAATTACCGTACTAGCAACGCCCTCAACTAGAGGACCTGCTAGAGACATAAGAGAAACTGTCTTAGTCGAAGCCTCGAAGAAAGCCTGATTGCTTTTGTCAAATCTCTTTCGTTCAAATCGCTGTGCGGCGAACGCATGAACTGTTCGCACGCCGTTGATAAACTCTAAGGAGAGAGAGACATAGCGGCTGCTAGCTGTAGAACGCTCTAAACTCGCTTGTCTTACATTCCTCAACAGGTAAGAGACCCCGTAGGACAACAGCCCAAACAGTAATATAGAAAGGGTAGACAGTTGCCATGACATTAAGAACATTGAGCATAGATAGACTAGTAGAAGAGAACCCTGGATCAAGATCACGTTGAACAGATTGAACGCCTGCATGATCTGTTGGATCTCATTCGTCATGCTGTTGAGCAACCCACCAGAGCGAACCTTAGAAAAGTAGCCTAGAGGGAGTCGCTGAAGCTGCTCGAAGATCCGTAGGCGTAGTTGGTAGCCTAGCTTTAGTTTGCCAATCCCGACATATACAAATGCAAAGTAGGTAAATATAGCTCTAAGAGCTGTCATTAGAATCAGTAAGCCTGAAATCCTAAACAACCGATTTCGGGCCGATGAGTTGGCTGCTAATACCCAAATGTCAAACCACTCTACGCCTGTTCTCAAAGGTGGCGCATCCGCATCTATCAGACTGGTCAAAATAGTAAGAATAGCGCCAATTCCAAATCCTTCGAAGACAGCCGCTAGCAAGGTAAAAAGAACTGCTAGAAGGATGATCTGAGGGAAATATTTAAACTCGCGTAGGATTAGAGCATTACTTTTCCAAAAACCAGTTGCTTTAATCAACTGTCGTAGAAACAAAGGGATTTTTTTCTTTTTCACTTGATTCTTCATAGGTTTTCAGAGAAATATTTAGGCTGAACTAGCTTTCTACGGTTATTTTTAATGAGTCTAGTCTTAAACCCAAAATCTCATAGCAATCCAAAAAGTAGCGTAAAAGTAGCGTAAAAAACAGCCTGTCTAGTTTAGCGATAGCTCAGTTGACTGAGAGGTTACTTCGCCCAAATGCGGAGCATCTGTATCAACACTACTCATAACCGGATGGGGTACATCACTTGCTACAATCCCTGTTAAGTTATCTACTCGGCTTAATATGGACAATGAATCTTGAAGCTCCTGCTCGGTAGTCTGGTTCAGTTGAGCTACTAAAACTAGGTTGTTGCAATTGGCTGCAATCTCTAGAACATCTGCAGTTCCTAGGACTGGGGGTGAGTCGAGGATAACGAGATCGTACCGCTTTTCCAAAGCTTCGATAAGGACACGGAAACGTGGTGATGATAATATCTTCATAGAATCGTCGGCCTCGAGCGTTGTTGGTAGCACGTCGATAGAGGTTCCAAGTAGCGTAGTTGAAACAGGAACTAGCTTGGTAGCAGGCTGGTCTAATAGTGCGGCAAGCCCTCGTCCGTCAGGAAAATTGAACCTTTCTTGAAGTGTAGAAGATCGTAAGTTTGCATCGACGATGATTACGCGCTGCCCAATACGAGCTGCACTTAGGGCTAGCCCTACGGCTAATGTTGAGGAACTTGCGGAAGAGCGAGTCGCAGCAACAGCTAAAGACTTTGCTGCATCAGACTGGTAAAGTTTGACGCTCTTGTAGATTAGATCTAGCGAATCTCGCAGGGAAAGCCAGTAGTCAGATTCTAAACGATCTTGATTGTGTCGATAAGTAGGGGCCGAGCCTGCCGTTCTCGTAAAGTCTGGCGTCTTGTTTTCAGATAAAACACCTAGTAGAGGAACTGTACCTAAGCGCTGTATATCTTCCGGGGCTCGAATCACTTCATCTAAAGCTTCACGAATAAAGGCGACCGTTCCTCCTAAAACTAATCCAACCACAGCGCCTAACAGCATGTTTCTACGGTGATCTGGCCCTATCTTCACGCCTAGAAACGGGTTCGCCACAACCTGCCAGTTGAAACCACCTCTGGCTAATTGTGAGCTGAGTAATTCTCGCTGCCTCAAGAGTTGCTCTAAAACAGCCTGCCGAGTTTCTACCTCAGGCTGTAGGCGGTTGTAGCTATCGATTAGCTCTGGGAACTGATCTAGTTCTGCTCGGGCCTCTTGCTCAGCTTGCGCTAAGCTGGCTCGACGAGCGGATATACCCTCTAGCGAACTTTCTGTTTGGGCTAAATCTTGAACCAAGTTTAAGTCTAATGCACTGAGCTGGCCAAAGTCCTGGAGCCTCTCGGCTGAAGCAATTCCAGCAGCACTACTGCCAAGTACACGCTCTGCTTCTTGTCTTAGCAGCTCTAGTTGATTCTGTCGTTGAGCTATTAGACCCTGTACACCTAAGTCAGCATCTGAATAGATGACCCGACGTTCTGCTAGGGCAAGTTCTGTTTGCTGAAGCGCGTTAAGTAGCGTCTGAAATCGAGCCGACTGACTCAATCTAGCTGCTGCGATCGCACTATCCTCAGACAGCGCAATCTGTTCGCGCAAGGTCGTATATCTAGCAAGCGCCTCTTGATATTGAGTTTCTAGAGCTTGCTGCTCAGATAAGATTCGATTCAACGAATCGGTAACTACTGTTGCTTGCCGCTCTGGATCGATAATGTCTTGGTTTTGTCGAAATTCTTTTAGTCTTGACTGCGAAGAGGACAGGCTCCGCCTAGCCTCTTCAAACTGATTATCAATAGCGCCCAATCCCTGGTTGAGAAGCTGCTCCTGACGCTCTAGTGCATAGCTTAAGTAGACTGCTTGCAGCGCTTCTAAGACGCGCTCGGCTCTGACGGGATCAGTGTCAGTATAGACAATACCGACAATACGGGTCTCATCACCACCTTCTTGAATAGGCGACAGGCTCAAAGAACTTCTTACCTCTTGAGGCGTCAGCTCTGGGTAAGCATCTCTTAGTGAATCGACTGCTCTTTGTAAAAGCTCTCTACTACGCATCAGATTAAGCTGAGTGGCGTAGTTTTCTTCCCTTTGGCGCTGTGAAGGTCTATCATCTAACTCTGCAGGATCTAGCTCTTCTTCAAAATTGGGCTCAATGATCATTTGCATCGAGCTTTGGTAAATTGGATCTCTAGTAAGCGTAAAGAGCAGTGCTCCTATCAGAGCAAGGCTAAACGTACCTAGTACCCACCAGCCCCTTCTGACTAAGATGTTGAGAAGCTGAACATACCCAAACTCCTGCTCTACAGGCTGAACCATATTGCCCTTTTGATAAACTTGATCCATTTCCATCTACAGAATGCCTAACTAACGGTTCATTTATAGAATGCCTAACTAATAGCGCATTGATGCATAGGACTCTGCAGACATACTAGCCTGCGCTGTTTCCTCTAGGAACGTGTCCAAGTTAGTGACCATTTGATCCACTTTCTTGAAGAAAGCCCCTCGCGTGAATCTTTCTTTTGCGTGTTGCTGAATAGCGACGTAGTCCCATTCTACGGACTGCGCCTCTACTAGCGCCGACCGTAAAGATGCTGCAGTTTGCTCGTGAAAAAGAATTCCTGTCTTGCCAGATACCTGAGTGTCTAAAGCGCCACCTGCGCCAAAGGCGATGACAGGCGTCCCACTGAAGTTCGCCTCGACCGGGACTAATCCATAGTCTTCTAAAGCTGCAACGACAACAGACTTAGCCTTTGAGAATAGCTGTCTTCGAGCGTCGTCGCTGACATGGCCTAAGAACTGTATATTGCTAGCGGATTTGGTCTCCAGTCTTTGTCGCTCCGGGCCGCTACCGATGATACGTAAAGGCCAGCCTAGCTGATTGAAGGCTTCTACAATGATATCTACGCGCTTATAGCTTAGCAATCTGGAAGAAACAAGATAGAAGTCTTCCTTTTGCTCACAAAATGTAAAGCAGTCATCGTTGATCGGATAGTTGATTGTCAGCACCTTCTTTCTATATATGCTGCGAATGCGTTTAGCAACCGTTGTTGAGTTTGCCACATAGATATCTGGTTCTCCTGCGTAGGTAATATCTTGCCTCTTCATATAGCTGAAAACAAGCTTTAAGAAAGGTTCGAAAGCTTCGAACTCTTGATACCCACCGAGATACGTTTCGGTATCCCATAAAAATCTAGAAACGTTATGGCAGAAGCAGATATGACGAGCCCCTGGGCGCTTTCTAACAGCTTTTGCGAAGCTAGAAGAACTACTGATAATCAGATCATAAGCCTCGAGATCGAGCGCTCGAAATGCTGGGAAGTACAGTGGAGCAAACAGGCGGAAATAGCGCTTTGCACCTGGCACGTTCTGTAAAAAAGTTGTTTTTACCAGACGATTTCGCAGTTCTATAGTGCTTTTGGGATCGTAGACGGAGGTGTAAACATCAGCGTCTGGAAAATGATTGCAGAACATCTCAAATACTCTTTCCGCGCCTCCTCTTTGATTGAGATAGTCATGCACTAAAGCAATTTTCATACCTTTCTTGTCCTACTTCCTACTCGTGCACCTGAATCGAATGTATACGTTGTAACTCAATAGTCATAAAGCTGTAGCCTCGCTCATAGCTGTAGCCTCGCTCATATAGGTTATGACATGTCTTGGGTACATAGCATGTAATATCGTTGAAATCTACGTATGGCTTTGTATGACAATATGAAGACACAGTAATTTGTCGGATGCTCCGGCAGCTTATTATACTTACGATCATGGTTTACTGATACGTACAACAACGGCAGAAGTAATTGTTACGTATGAGACAGTTCGCAAACTGTAGTCTAAGCAGAAGCTTGTGAGTTTTCAGGCGTCAAAAGGGTTGATAAGCTTCCACGTACTTGACCCTACCAAATCAAGAAAAAGCTTAGATTTGTTAGCTCCTAATAATTTGCAAATTACTATATGTACTAGTGCCACAATTTATATTGGCACTGGTACATTTTTGAAGCTTCGAAAGAAGCACCCTCGCGAATCACGCCGCTCTTATCTAATGACTAAACCTTAGCATTAGTGTAGGTTTATTTAGGATCGCTCGACTGTAAATTCACGCACGAAGCGCGCGCGCTTAAACAGAAGGTGCCGTTTCTTTATATAGTTTTTGAGCAAAAAGATAGAGATAGTTATCACTCAGGCGGTTGAAGAGATTAGGCTCTTGAGAGTTGGTCTGTTCCTGACAGTTATCTCTGGATAGATCGCGTTTCAACTGATAGAGATTTGTTGCAGTACGTAATCATGCTCAACTGACACAGCAAGTATTGTTAACAAGCAGCTATTGAAAGAACGGACTGTGAACAGCCTCAGCTCTCTTTTGGCAGTGGTATTCTTCTATCTGTTGTAGTTTTTGGTGCTATGAGAACACTGCTAAGCGATCAAACATAGCTGTTGATGTCCGGCTTTGAATGGAGATGTTACAGGTCTAAAAGCGTTCCTGTCTTACAGGCTCCAGTCAAGTCTGCTCCTGTTGTAATTGCACCTTCTAGATATGCACAGAGAAGATTGGCCCTAGCCAGTGACGCACCTGTGAAGTTTGTCTCCTGCAGGTTAGCCTCTTCTAGATTAGCTTCAGTAAGCGTAGCTCCTTGCAAGTCTGCTCTAGACAGATCTGCACCTTTCATATTGCTATCACTGATGTTAGCGCCACGCAAATCTGCACCTCTAATATCAGCACTTTTAAGGTTGCAGCCCACTAGTGTTGCTCCGCTCAAAAAAGCACCTGTCAAGCTAGCGCCCGTCAAATTTGCTCCCATCAAGTTCGCACCCCGTAGATTGGCACCACGCAGGTCTGCGCCAGTCAGATTGCACTGCATCAAGTTTGCACCCCACAGGTTTGCCCGCAGGTCCGCGCCAGACAGATCCGCGCCGACTAAGTTACTCCCTTCTAAACGGGCCTGGTTAAGATTAGCTCGGCTCAAGTTGCTGCCAGATAGGATAGCTCCTGACAGTTGCACGCCAGATAGATCGCAACCAGAAAGCTCGGCATCGTCTATCCTGGCACCGCTCAATTGCTTTAGCTTACCTATACGGATAGCGTCGATGTCGATGGCTTGACTCATGAGTATTGATTCTAGGCGGTAAGTCTGTGTATGTCTATTTGGAGGTGGGTGTTTCTAAAGGCTGATAGGTGGGCCAAGAGTCGACTACGTCTGAATCAATTATACCTGTGCTCAGGGTCATCTTCAGTGGAATGGAGGGAAGGCTCAGACCCTGCTGTAGTCCGCTGACAAGGAAGCTCAGTATCTCTACCAGCTTTGGATCCCAACGTTCACCTGATTGAGCTTTACAGTCGGCAAAGGCATCTGCTACGTATTGCCATTCGTTTTTTGCCGAGGGTGAGGCTCTCTGTTCATCTTTATGTCGACGGTGGGCGACAGCATGCTGAAAGGCCGCAACAAGTCCCAAGGTTCTAGCTTCGACAGGAATGTTATCGCCGGCAAGTCCGGCTGGCTGCCCTGTGCCATTCCACCACTCATGCTGGTGAGCAATAATTTGTGCGATCGCCCGCAGTCTTGGCAGCACTCTTAAGGTCTGAGCGCCAGGATTGAGTGGGCAGCTATCACCCTCGGAATCCATCGCTCCAGATTCTAGCTGAGCGGGTGCAATTCGGTGTAGTAGGCTAGCTAGACGCAATCTCTGCATCTGCCACACTGGCAGATCCAAAAACTGACCCATCATTTCACACAAGGAGGCTACTTCAGCAGCGGCCAGTGGATTGGTAATATCTGCTAGATCGGCTAGCTGCGCCATTCGTAGATAAGCCTGAAGCTCATTGGACACTAGGTTTTGACTCAGTGCGCCTGCAAACTTGAAGGTTTCTGTTGCCTCAACCTGGCGATCGCCGCCCTTTAGATAATCTACGACCCGCATGACAACGTTGCCCACCTCGCCTGTCTTAGAGGCGGCCTGTGTATCTATATCAGCTAGGCGCTCTTCTAGATCCGCTTTTAGCTGAGTGCTGTACCGACCAACGTGATCAGCGGTAATCGCAATTGTCTCTTTCACCAGAGCCGGATCAAAGGTCCAGAACCCATAAAACTTACGCTCCAAGTCGTTTTCCGGCTTACCCTCTGGTCCATATTCGTCTTCTGTAAGCTCTTGGCATAGCACCATCGCGCTGTACCTAGAACTCATAATCATCAAGTGCCACTCTTCAGAGACCGGATCGTCTACGCTTAAATCTACTAGCTCTACATTGTCGCGATCGCCCGTTGGATGCTCTCTAAATCCCGCACCGGGCGCAGCTAGAATCACAATCTTATCAGCGGTATCTGCTAAGTCTGCGTATCGATCTGCCTCTTGCAAATACCACTTCCCCTTTTGGAAAGCAGTCACCATCAAAGGCGAAGTTTTTGTTGCTAGCACCGCGTCTTCTAAGGCATGGCATAGAGCCACCAAAGTGTTTTTGTAATACACTCCAAAGTTAAGCGGCGTACGACCAGAAGTTTGCGGCTCTTGCGGCCCCGATTCCTGTGAGAGATTCTCACCCGTCTTGGCCGGTATACCACGGTCTGAACCGTCGGTGCTACGACGCTCTTGCATCAACTTTTGAAGAATGGAACCCGCCAACATGCCCTTACACAGACCTTACTAAAACCTTCGTCAAACTTGTCAAACTTAATTAATTACTCCAGCGTAGGTTAAGCAGTCAACCTATCTGTCTGTTCATCTGCTAGCTAGCTAACTTAAGCCTCTACTAAGATGATACCTCAGCTAAGGCACGGCTTGGTGTTTTCACAGGTGCGCTGAGCGCTTCTGCTAGCGGTGCCCGACCTAGCTGTCTTTCCAAGATGTCCATGACGCCTCGGCCAAAATCGTTAGGCGTTTCTTTCATTGCTGCTAGACACACCTCTCCAAAATAGGCTCCTAGCCTACCAGGATTCCACAATAGCTTTAGTGCAACCCAGGGAAGGTAGATTGCCAGCGGATTGTAACCCCGCTTTAAGATGTTGTTCTTAAAGGCGTATTCTTCTAGGTGCGTGTGTGGTTGCAAACCGATGAAGAATATGGCTGGCTCTACTTTGTCAGCTCCAAAGATATCTTCTAACTCACGGTGGTAGGCAATAGTTTGTCTAATGGTCTCGTTGCGCTCGTCGATTACATTGAACGAGTAGTTGACCGAGACAAAATCGTCAAATCCAGCAGCTTTTAGATCCCGACAGTTTTGCAAGACGGTTTTCAGGTTGTAACCCATTCGCATCTTTCGAACTAGCTCTTGAGATCCGCTGGTGATGCCAATTTCAAAATAGTTCATGCCCGTTGCTACCATCAGCTCACACAGCCGAGGCGTTAGATTATCTGCTCTGATATAGGCCGCCCAGTTGATATCAGTCATGCCTGAGGCTTGAACCTTTTCTAGTAGCTCAACTGCATCATCTATGTAGCGCCTAGCCGGAATAAACTGGGCATCCGTGAACCAAAACTTGCGAATGCCTCGATCATATAGCTGCCGCATTTCCTTGACGACTTCGTCGGCGGGGTTGATTCGCACCTGTTTGCCTTCGACCACTGTGTAGATGCAGTAGCAGCAATTGTGGGGACAGCCCCGCTTAGTTTGTACGCCAATGTAGAAGTCCTGCTCTTGCAGATAGTATTCAAACTCTGGCCACATCGCCTCAATGTAGTCGTAATCACAGGCCGATTTTTCGATAGGGATAGGCTGCTCATGAATCAGCCGTTCTCGAGGTTCTTCGCCGACGATGTAACAGCGCTCTTGAGAGAAGTCTTCGCCCCGTAATAGCTTCTCTAGCAAGGTTTCGCCCTCTCCAACTGAGACAATTGCTCCTTCTGGCAACATCTGCGGCATTTGCTCATAGAACACGCTAACTGCACCGCCACCGATTACAACTTTCGCATCAGGCTGGTGCCTTTGAGCTCGCTTTAACCCTCGCTTAACGAGTTTCTCGTTTCGGCGCAGCTCGGCTAAATAGGTGGCGGTCATACGAGCTCCGCCAATAGCCCCACGTAATTTAATTAATGGGTTAGTGGCGTAGGCAAATTCAAAGGCGTTTTGTAGCGGGTTACCCCCTCTGCCACCGACAGGTGCATAAATCTGGATGTCTCGCCACGAGAAAACGAGGAGGGTAGGTTGAAAGCTGTCGATGCGACTGTCTAAAGCCCGAGTAAAGTCAAGTGGAGGAACTGTACCCATGTCGAAAATTTGCTGCTCTACTGCTGGAAAGCACTTGTGTACATGATCGGCCAGGTAGACAACGCCAATAGGAAAGATGGGGTTGCAAGGGAGTCGAACGTAGAGAATGCGGTCTTTCATAGTAAGCAAAGGGGAGGATGCCTCACGGTCAGTGCCGGGGAAGTCGCCAGTAATTAGCTCTCAGGTTTTTCACATATCTTTACGATAGCACCGACTTCGGGCTACGATCATTCTTCGAGTGATTTAGATCTCCTAAAGGGCTTTATAGAACGTCACCAAAAGAATCTATTTCGATTTTTTGTGGTCGATAAATTCGTGTAGCGGCTGGCTTTTAGCAAAGCTGTAGTTTGTTGCTAATTAATTGATTCAATTGACAGATGAAGCAAAGTAGCTTTGTAGTTAAGATCTATAGCAATATGGTTCTAATATCTTCTTATTAAAAGTTTGTTAAGCGGTTCCATAAGGTTGAGATAGTAGAAGCAGTTTTGAAGCGGTGCTGCGGTTAGTAAGTATTTACCTTTGTACGGTTGATTTAGCTATTACCAATCTCGTTTATGACTTGGAGAAAACGTTACAAAAACACATGTGTGTATAGTCGCTTTCTAACTGTGCAAAGCCTTAATATCAGGCGATCCCAATAAATACCTTAGCTTGGTAGTCGTTATTACAGTCATCTTATTTTCCAGGTGTTAGCCTCGCTAAGTGTGAAGTGCTTCAGACAATTTCCTCCCGTTCTAAACCATGGCTCAAATTATCGATCCTCTTCCGTCTGACGACGCTGCTGTTATCCTTTGCTGCTACGTAAATGTGACTAGCAAAATCCAGGTGGCACGTATTACGAATGTACCTGATTGGTACTTTGAGCGCGTCGTGTTTCCTGGTCAGCGGCTTTTATTCGAAGCGGTTCCTACTGCAAAACTAGAGATTCATACCGGCATGATGGCAAGCGCTATCTTGTCCGATACGATTGATTGTCAGGGACTGGCGATTCAGCCAGATAGCGATGAGGCCGCACCTTCTCCTTTGTTCACTTCTGAAAGCAAACCAGAAAAAGGTTTAGAAGCCTCCTTGAGTACATAGGTAAGTGCGTAGATACTTAATCTGCAAACAAATCCGCAAATATTTTTTGACGAGTTTCGAAGCTCGATGTCGCTAGGCTGGGCTTCTAATATTGGGCCTAGGATAGAGGTATCTGCTGAAACGTATACTAAGAAGTCCACACCGAAGAGACGTGACAGAACAGCGTGATTTTCAGTAGAGTTTGCTTAGTGAGGTGATATGCCTTTAAAGTGACCTACTAGAAAAGGACAAGTCCGTGGATCTTCCCTCGTTTATCTGGCTCTGGAGAATAGCGGCTTGGTCGATGGGGTTTTCTATAACGGCCTACTTACTGTTAGCTATTAGTGGAGCAGGCTTGTTTTACACTCGTTCAGACCAGCGCCTGGACCAGCGGTTACGTCGTCCCAGCTGGTTGCGCTCTGTGCATTTTACGACGGGCATCTTGATGGTGCTGCTAGTTCTGCTACTGTTATCGATTGGTATTATTGGTACTCTAGGCGAATTTGGTCACTTAGGTCATTCGCTACATCTGCCCGCTGGACTGTTTGTGGTGGTAGTAACGCTGGTATCGGCGTGGAGTGCGACGCGAATCAACCCTGAACGACCTTGGGCTAGAACGCTGCATCTCAGCCTTAATGCGGTTCTGCTTTTTGCCTTTGTCGCTGTCACTGCTTCTGGTTGGAGTGTTGTTCAAAAGTATCTCTAGTGTTTTTGAGCACGGCTCTCGTATGGCCGAAAGGATACGAGCGAAGGTGTGTTATTTTCCTGTATGGCCTATTTGGATAGGCGATGCTACTAGCTCCGCTTGTCCTAGATTTATCGACTTAAGCTATGGCCTCTGATTCTTTACCCACTCAAGATAGCTTCAAAATTTCTCCTTTGATTCAGCTCACCCTAACGTCTTTGTACATTGCGCTGGTGATTCCTCTGCCGTTTCTTGCTAAGGCGACGAATGCGCCAGTTTCGCCTAGTTTGATCTGGATCGGGTTTGTGATTGGCGCGATCGCCTTATGGAGTGGTTTGAGCGAACGAGTACTTATCGATGAAGAGAGCATTGCTGTGACCTATCCAGCTCTGGTCAGAGCATTTGGTCGGCAGGGTTGGACACTGCGGTGGGATGAGATTACGGCGCTAAAGCCGCGTTCGACTGGCCAAGGTGGCATCGTGTATTACTTTCTTAGCCAGGCGCAGGACCGAGCATATCTGCTGCCAATGCGAGTAGTTGGGTTTGCTCGCTTGGTACGGCACGTGGAAGCGAAAACAAGTGTCGATGCTCGCGATGTCAAGCCTCTTGCTCAACCCTGGATGTACGTTATTTTGCTAGGGCTGACGGCGGTCTTACTGCTGGTGGATATCTGGACAATCACGACGGCCAGCAGCTTTACGCCTGTCTTTTAGGCGGAAGGATTGAATATTCGTGAGCGTTTTGACATTTGATCGCGTGACCATGAGAGCGACGGCTGGCATTGTCGAGATTCTCAAGGAGATAACTTTCTCTCTAGAGATAGGAGATTTTGTTGCCTTGGTGGGGCCGTCGGGTTCTGGGAAAACCAGCCTGCTGCGGTTGATGAATCGCTTAGCCGAAGCGAGTAGCGGTCAGATTCGATTTGAGGATAAAGATATTCGCCGGGTCTCGGTGATTTCTCTGCGGCGTCAGGTCGCTTTAGTTACGCAAGAAAGCCGCCTGCTGGAGATGACAGTGGAATCCACTTTGGGCTATCCACTGCGGCTGAGAAATCAACCTATGGCAAAGATCAAACAAAGTGTGGATCTGTGGTCGGAGCGACTCAAGATTCCAGCAGCTTGGATGGATCGAACTACGGTGCATTTATCACTAGGTCAGCGGCAGCGAGTGGCGATCGCCCGCGCCCTAATCACACAGCCTAAAGTTCTGTTGCTAGACGAGCCTACTTCAGCCCAAGACGTTGGCTACAGCGAATTTTTGCTTACTCGCCTAGCTGAACTCACCCGTCAGAATGAACTGGCTATTGTGATGGCTAATCACCAGATAGAGCTAGTCTCTAGACATGCGAATCGCCTGTGGCAGATAGACAATGGCCGATTGATTAAAGATGCAGCCGCTAGGGATGTCGACTGGCTTCAATTGCACCATCAACTAGTCGACGAAGAAAAGAAGGAGCAAGCAAACTGGAATTGATAGTTCATGCCTTTTAAGCGTCTTTAGCCTTCTTAAGTTGTCTGTAGTTCTAAGTTGTATACAGTTAGACTGTAGCTTCAATAAATGAGTCCTAGAAAACACGACCCTCGAACAAGAGTTTATGCTGGTTTTCCATGTGCGATCGCCATCATCTCTAGAGGCGATGCGCTAATTTGCCCGACGCAAATCTGATAGCCGACATTGCGAACCGTTTGAATAAGATCTGGGTGGCGCGGATCGACCTCGATCTTCTTACGCAGGGACAGCACATGCGTATCCACTGTACGCGGATTGTCAATCGCATCTGGCCAAGCACGCCGCAGCAAGTCAATTCGACTTAGCGGTTCTCCCTCTGCCTGAGTTAGTACATACAGTAGGCTGAATTCCTGCGGCGTGAGATCGATAAAATCGCCCTTGTACCGCACCCGCCTTTGCACTAAATCGATATGTAGATCGCCATAGTCTACAGCTAAAGGTGTCGTAGTATGGCGACTACGCCGGGTGAGCGACTCTACTCGCGCTAAAAACTCCTTCATCCCAAAAGGCTTTTTTAAATAGTCGTCTGCCCCAGCCGACAGCCCGGTAACCACATCAGTCTCAGTAATCCGAGCCGACAGCATGAGAATAAGTGGGTAGCTTTGATTTCTGAGCCAGTGACAGAGCTGAATGCCTTGTCCACCGCTAAATTCTGCTTCTAGTACAACCAAATTAGGCTGTTGGGCCTGAAAGTTATCTCTAGCTGAGACCATATCGGTACACTGCTGTACCTGGTATCCTGCCTGCTGCAAATTCCAACTGAGCAAAGAACGCAAATTAGGATTGCTCTCGATAACTTGAATACTCGTCTTGACGATATCGTTCACAACAGGAACAGCGAACTCAATGCCGCTGACTACAGGTTTCTTATGACAAGAACAGTATCAGAGCCGTTTTTTTAGTTCTGTAATCGAAGTTACGAGAACAAAATCCCTCTATAGAGGCACAATATCTGTTGTTTCTAATTGGTTCAGGCCGATTTGACCTGATAAAATGTAAGGAATAGTCTCCATAAGCACACGTCAAGGTCTTTTGATAGTTGAGATGTTTACTTCGACGCTTTTGTTCAGTACTTGAGGACGACAAAGCTAATGCTGCAGGACGCTAGAACAATCCGTTACTACCAGCGGATTACTGATACGCTCGTTGACTACTGGCACAAAGGGTATCGTTCTGATGAACTCAGACTCTATTTGGAAGGCTACATCACGTCTTTGCGTCACTCCGGTGCGATTGAATCGTACTTAATTAATCAGCTAGAACAGGAGAGTCTTCGCTTCTTATACGACACTTCAAACTTCGTTGTTGCTCAGCCTGAGGTTGAGACAGATTACTATTAGTAGAACGCTATCAAAGCAACCTTGTCAGCAGCCTGAGCGAAGTAATGTTGGGTGTTTAAAGAATGCAACAGGGCTTTTGGGATGTAACCAATTGACAATTTACTGCCTTTGAAAGTGGCACCTCAGCTAAACGGGTCTTCTAGGTAGTTCTTCTTGATAGGTCTTTTGTCTTTATAGCAGTAGAACATAGAAAAAAGCGCGTTCTCGATGAGGTGAAAGCCTCATCGAGAACGCGCTTTCTCAAAATGAAAACCCGACAGATGAAAACTGAGATAAGCTCCCCCTCTAGAAGCAACCTATCCAGCTTTTCAATGTCAGTCATCTTTCAGCTGTCTTAAGAAGCTAGAGCAACTTCTACTGTTTCTTGCAAGTTGCCTTCGTTATACATGTTGATCAAGATGTCTGAACCACCAATAAACTCGCCATTGATATAGACTTGGGGAATAGTGGGCCAGTTGGAATACTCTTTGATGCCCTGACGGATCTCTGAATCGGCTAATACGTCTGTAGTCTCATAAGGAGCACCTAGCGTATTGAGAATTTGAACAACGTTGTTAGAGAAGCCGCACTGAGGCATAAGCTTAGTGCCTTTCATGAACACCATGATTTTGTTCTCTTCGATTAGGGTGTCGATTCTGGCTTTAGTTTCTGGAGACATCGCTACCTTTTTGAGTTGATTTTTTGAGTGATATTACAGTGCTGTGAAGTGAGTCTTTCAGACCATTTTGGAGCCTGCGTGTATGCATTGTAGTCGCTGACTTAGCTAATCGCTGCCATTTCATGTCGCTACTTTATGCCGCTTCACACGGCTACTTCGTTAGGTGTCTTAGTATCCAAAGAAAGCGCGTGAATAGCTTCTGAGGACATTGCCGTGTTCACCGCCTGATAGACGAGCTGGTGTCGCTTGACTAAACTGAGCCCTTCAAAAGCGCCAGACACGACGGCAACCTGATAGTGGTCACCACCGCCAGTGAGGTCTTGTACGGCGACGTTGGCATCTGGCAGACCGGCCTTAATCATCGCTTCTACCTGGTCAGGGCTGATCATCTGCGTCTCCTGTAAGTTTTTAGGTCAATAAAGATTAACCTACTTATTATGCCGTAATCCTTTTACGCCGCAATCCTTATGCTTTTTGTGTTTGACTTCGAGTAAACCTTTTGCCTAGCTAGGTGCGTTATAGGCAACGCCTACAAAGCCCAGTTCATAGAGCTGCTGGTAGGCTTGCTGCCCAAGGCCACGGGTAGGCTGTTGACTTTTGACGACTTCTACAAGTAAGGGAACGGCAAGGTCAGGGCGATTTTGCGCCCGGTAGACGACCGCGAGCTGGTAGCTGGCCTGATCACGAACCTGCGCTGATTCTAGGGCGAGCGATCGCAAGTCTTGGTTCACGCGGCTGTCTAGTCCGATGAATACACTAGACAGGCTTTGGTAATGAGTAGAGACGTCGTTGAGCGCTTGGCGAGCTTCGAGCAGTTTTGTGGCTGCTAGCGTATAGTTCTGATCGCTGATAGCAACTTCGGCTTCACTCATAAGCGATTGACCCGCTGCGATTCCAATTGGGCTATTGGCCTCTTCTATGGCGCGAGTCACTGTTGGCATGGTAGTCGTCGGCTGCGTGTCGGCATCTGGATTGACTGCATCTGACATCTGAGCCTGAGCTGCCAATGGCAGAGCTGTAGGGAGCGCGATCGCACCGATAGTTGATAGCGCAGCCATCGAAGCAGTGGCTTTGGGAGAAACGCTAGAAATAAAAGCTTTAAAGTTGAAAACCATGGTGTAAGGAAGCGGCATAAATGTCCAGCTTACTGCGATTGATTTAACCTAGATTAAGACATCGTGTTCTCTGTTGTCGCCCTTTTATGTGACTCTTGCCTAAGTGGATTGAGTGCTAAGCGGATTGCGATGGTTTGGCGAAGCGATCGGTCTTCGATGATTTGCACCAAATAATCTGTACTGAATAATTTGTACCAAGCTGCGCGGATGTGATAAACCGCTTTAGAACGTAAGGTTTAAGGTTCGTAGATTTTATGAGTCGATCAGAATCTTTCTCAATAGACCAGCCCATGGCTCAGTCTGCTAATGGTGGAATGGGCGTGCTGCCGGGGCAAGAGGGCGTAATTTTGCAGCGGGGCGGTGAAGAGCTGCAGCTGCGAAAGTTGAAGGACCGGCTATCGTTTTGCTGGTCTTTCGAGAGGGTTGATGGCACGGTGGATGCCAGTGAAATTAGCGAACTCTCGGCTCGGTGGCGACCAGAGCAAGTTAAGAACATCACACCCAGTGCTGAACGTGCTAGCCCTGATCGAGATGGCCAGAATGGCCAAATAGAATGGTTATTAGAATGGCAGCTAGATCCTGCTGATTTAGAAGCGGCGCTGGCTGAACTGCGATCGCTCGATGCGATTGTCTATGCTAGCCATGTATACGAACTGGTCGTGAGCCCTAGAGCGTATGCCTACTTGAGCAATCAGCTTACTGTGCAGTTCGTAGATGACTTGCCCATCGATCAGATTGAGGAAATTGCGCGCGCTGTTGGCATCGTTCGGCTGCAGCCGATTGTGGGCGATGGCAATACCCACAGTTTCAAAGTGGGCCCAGCGGCTCGTCAGAATCCTTTGAAGATTGCGAATCATCTCAAGCGCCAACCGCAGGTTTTGCTGGCTGAGCCGAATATTATTATGGCGATCGCGCCTCTATACCGACCTACCGACGACCGCTATCCTCAACAGTGGTATCTCCACCATCGAGGGGGCCGCGATCTAGCGTCTGGCTCACATGTTTTTGCCGAAAAAGCGTGGGATATTACTCGGGGTAGTCGTTCGATCACCATTGCGATCGCCGATGATGCTTTTGATCTATCCCACCCAGACTTGCAGGGAGCCGGTAAGCTAGTCGCGCCTAGAGACTTCAAAAATAGTGACGGTCTGCCCACGCCCGCTACAGACAAAAGCGAAAATCACGGAACGGCAGTTGCGGGCGTTGCCCTAGCTGAGGAAACCGGGGCCGGGATTGTTGGCATTGCGCCTGGCTGTAGTCTGATGCCGATTCAGACCACTGGCTATTTAGATGATGTCTCTATTGAGCGACTGTTTAGCTGGGCAATTGAACAGGGCGCAGACGTGATTTCCTGTAGCTGGTCACCTGCCTCTACTTACTTTGGCCTGTCGAGACGAATTAGTCAGGTGATTAGGAAAGCAGCGACTCAGGGCCGGGATGGAAAGGGGTGCGTTGTCCTTTTTTCGGCGGGTAATGCCAATCGACCGGTTAAAGGCCAGATCGAAGAAGCTGGCTGGCCTAAAAATGTGCTGCGAGGTCTAACTAAGTGGCTTTGCGGCTTTGCGGTACATCCCGATGTGATTACGGTATCGGCCTGTACTAGCTTAAATCGCAAGGCCGCTTACAGTAACTGGGGCCGCGATATCTCGGTAGCCGCGCCTAGTAATAATGCACCGCCATCAATGTCTTTATCGACTGGCCAGTTTGACACTGGGCCACCGATCAAAACCGCTTTGCCGGGGCGGGTAGTGCTGACTAGCGATCGCACAGGCGATCTAGGCTATACCACTAGCGACTACACGGGTTTTGGCGGTACTTCTAGCGCCTGTCCTTTGGTCGCAGGCGTGGTTGGGCTGATGCTTTCTGTCAATCCCGATTTGACCGCTAGAGAAGTCAAGCAGATTTTGCAGCGTACGACCGATAAAATTATTGATAAGCAGCCCGATCCACAGCTCAATCGCAAGCACGGTACCTACAGCAGCAGCGGCCATTCGCTCTGGTTTGGCTATGGAAAAGTCAATGCCTTCAAAGCTGTTCAAGCGGCGCAGGCAAAAGGGTTGAGTGGTTCAGCCTCGAAGCGCACCCTTAGTAAGACATTAACCGCCGAAAATATCATAGAGTTTTCAATTCCCGATGACGATCCTAGAGGCATTGTCAGCCCGGTAGTGGTCAATGAATCAGGGGCTTTGCAAGATATCAAGGTTTATATTCAAGCAGAGCATGAATTTCTCAGTGATTTGACCTTCACGCTCATTTCGCCGCAAGGTCAAACGGTTTTAGTTCAAGGGCGTACCTTGGGCCGTCAAACTCGTTTGCAAAGAACTTATTCTTTGGTCAGTACGCCTGCTCTACGCCAATTGTTGAACAGTTCGGTGGCAGGACGCTGGCAGTTGCAGATCGTCGATCATGTGCCGGGCAGCGTTGGCCAGTTGAAAAAGTGGGAGCTAGTCCTAGGAATCTAGTGATGGAAACTCTATTCCCAAGCTGTTCCTAGACCGTTTTTACTAGTCTCGGCTACTCCTAGTCTTGGCTCTCCTAGTCTTGGCTCTCCTAGTCTTGGCTCTCCTAGTCTTGGCTACTCAGTGTCTGTAGGCAGTTTTGTAAGTCATTGGTTAATCGTTTTGACTGTTCTTTGCTGCCGCCTTTTCTATAGTTGGCGGCAGATAGTGGTTTGCCGATGTGAATGGTGACGCTGCTGCGCCATTTTGGACAGATATCGCTGTACTTTAGGACGATAGGAACGATTTTGACGTTCAGATTGTGGCGACTGTATTCGGCGCGCAAGGCGATTCGAGCCAGCCCAGGTTTGAGTGGGTTGATGCGATCGCGAAATATATTTCCCTCTGGATAGATCACCAGCATTTCGTTCTCTTGCAAAAGCTGAACCCCGTGTCGCAAAGATTGGACGGATGGCTTGCGGACATGGACAGGAAATCCACCTAGCCGTCGGATAAACCAGCCTTGAACCCCTAGACACTCGTCAGCAGTCACCATAAATCTCAAATAGCGGCCTGCTCTTTGGCCTAGCAGTCCGACTAATAGCGAATCCCAGCGAGCCTGGTGGGTCGGTGCCAAGACGACCGGCCCTTCGGTAGGAATGTTTTCTTCGCCGATGATTTTGATATGGCTGAAATAGAGCGGTAAGACTAGCCATTTACCGATGGCATACATAATCGGTGCTAGCCACGGCGAGAGACGAGATTTTACAGGACGAGATTTTGCGGCTGGGCATTGCTGGTCAGCAAGAACTGCCATATCCATCGGAGAATTCATCAGCATGTGTGCAGTGTGTGAAAGAATAAGCCTAGAGTGAGCCAGAGCCTAGAGTGGGCAGGCAGTGTGTAGATATGTATCGATCTGCTGGGCCCAAGATATGCGATCGCTTCCCTTCACCTGGAGGCTTCACTGACACTTTTGTGTTTGGTCTGGCGTTTGATTTCTAGCCGTCTTTGCTTAAACCAGTCTTGTAGCTGCTGCCTACAAGCGGCCTCTAAAACCCCGTCGACAACGACCAGTTTGTGATTAGACCCAGGCCCATCTGGCAGATTTAGCACAGAGCGAATGGCCCCTGTTTTTGGATCGCTCGCGCCATATACCAACAAGCCCAAGCGCCCGTGGATAATGGCACCCGCGCACATTGGACAGGGCTCTAACGTCACATACAGCGTGCATTGGTTGAGGCGGTGCCAGTCGCCCAACTGCTGGGCCGCCGCGCGAATTACCAAAACTTCTGCGTGGGCAGTGGGATCTTGATCGCGCTCTTTGCGATTGGTGGCTGAGGCGATCATCTGATTGTCTGGGCCGACGATGATAGCCGCGACTGGGACTTCTCCGGCTGCGCCTGCGACCTGGGCTAGGGCGTGCGATCGCCGCATCCATTCCTCGTGTCGTCTAAGCATCTCCTCAGATTCCCGACTATTTACGGATTTCAACCCGCTGGGATTTGTATCAAGTGCCATACTAAATAGAGCGAATTGCCTCTTTCCGTTTGCCTTCTTTTAATAGTCTCCACTTGCCTTCCTCCAATAGTATGGTCACTACCGTAGATTTCCTCAATCAGCTCAATCCTGCCCAGCGTCAGTCTGTAGAGCATTTTTGTGGACCTTTACTCGTCGTCGCTGGAGCTGGCTCAGGCAAAACCCGCGCCCTCACCTATCGCATCGCTAACCTCATTCTCAATCACCGAGTAGATCCTGAGAATATCCTAGCGGTCACCTTCACCAACAAAGCGGCTCGCGAGATGAAAGAGCGCATTGAAAAGCTGTTTGCCGAGCAAGAATCCCTCGCTCGCCACGGTAAACCTTTTCATATGCTGCCAGAGCGCGAGCAAATTCAGCTGCGCTCTTATGTCTACAAAACTTTCATCAAAGGTCTTTGGGTGGGCACTTTTCATGCCCTCTGTGCTCGCATTCTTCGCTACGACATCGAAAAATACCAGAGTGCTGACGGCCAGCGCTGGACTAAAAGCTTTTCTATCTTCGATGAATCTGACGCGCAGAGCTTAGTTAAAAGCATCGTCATTAGCGGCCTAAACCTAGACGATCGCAAGTTCAATCCCCGTTCTGTTCGCTTCGCCATCAGCAATGCCAAAAACCAAGGCTTTACCCCCGACCAATACGAACAGGAGAACCCTCATTTCAAAGGCCGCACTATCGCTGAGGTCTACCGTCTCTATCAAAAAGGTCTATCTGCCAACAACGCCTTAGACTTCGACGACTTGATCCGAATGCCGGTCCAGCTCTTTCGTCAAAACGAGCAGGTTCTAGACTACTGGCACCGTCGCTTTCGCCACATCTTAGTAGATGAATATCAAGACACCAACCGCACCCAATACGATTTGATTCAGCTGCTGGCTACTAACGGTAAAGGCAAAGGGTTTGAAGACTGGAACAACCGCTCCGTTTTTGTCGTTGGCGATGCCGATCAAAGCATCTACTCCTTCCGTGCCGCCGACTTCACTATTCTGATGGGTTTCCAGTCAGAATTCGGCGACGGCCTAACCGACGACGAAACCCAAACCCTCGTCAAACTAGAAGAAAACTACCGCTCTACTTCTAACATTCTTGATGTTGCCAATCATCTGATTGAAAATAATACAGAGCGAATTGACAAAATCCTTCGTGCCACTAGAGGAGAAGGTGATTCTATCTTGTGTCACCGCGCCGATAACGAAGCGATGGAAGCTGAATATGTTGTCGGTCAGATTCGCAACCTAGAGCTAAAGAATCCTGAGCTACAGTGGCAAGACTTTGCTGTCCTCTATCGAACCAATGCTCAGTCGCGGGCGATGGAAGAAGTCCTCACCCGCTTTGGCATTCCCTACCGGGTTGTGGGCGGCCTGCGATTTTATGATCGCCGCGAAATTAAAGACATGCTTGCCTACATGCGTCTGGCTGTAAACCCAGCAGACAGTGTCAGTCTGAAGCGCATTATCAACACCCCCAGACGCGGCATTGGTAAGACAACACTCGATAACCTAGAGAAGGCGGCTAGCGAACTCGGCGTTTCTCTGTGGGAAATTATTCAGGATGAAACCTCTGTTAAAACCCTAGCAGGCAGAGCCGGCAAGAAAGTCACAGGCTTTGCCGAAATGATCAAAGGCTGGCAAGAGCGAGTTGATTCTGTTGGTCCTTCTGAACTGGTTCAAGATCTGCTAGAGCAAACTGGCTACATTGAGTCTTTGAAGGCCAAAGGGACTGAAGAAGACGAAACTCGAATTGAAAATATTCAAGAACTCTATAACGCGGTGGTTCAATTTGAGGAAGAAAACGAAGATGCGACGCTCTTAACTTTTCTTGCCAACGCCTCGCTTAGCACTGATAGAGACGACAGTAATGAAGGCAATCAAGTAACCCTGATGACGCTGCATGCTTCTAAAGGATTGGAATTTCCAGTTGTCTTTCTAGTGGGCTTAGAGCAAGGTCTTTTTCCTAGCTTTCGTTCTTTAGAAGACGCCGCTGCGATTGAAGAAGAACGCCGCCTTTGCTACGTCGGCATCACCAGAGCCCAAGATCGCCTCTTCATCTCTCACGCTCGTGAACGTCGCACCTATGGTCACATGCGCGAAGTTTCAACCCCGTCAATTTTCCTAAGCGAACTACCTCGCGACTACATTCTTACCACTGTTCCTAGCGCTCTTCCCGAACGCTGGACGACTACCACCCGCCAGGCCAAACTCAAGAACCCTCAGCCCAATCTAAACAAGCCTGGCACCCACGAGAATGACTGGAACGTTGGCGCATCCGTCGTCCACAAGGCATTTGGTGAAGGCAAAGTCACTCATATTTTTGGTGCAGGCAACAAGATCTGTTTAGCGATTCACTTTCCGGGGATCGGTAAAAAGATTATCGATCCTAGAACGACGACTATAGAGCGGCTTGGATAGATTGGCGCAGCTAGCGCGGATACCGCTTACAAAAAAGGCTATGCCTACGCGCGCCCTCGAAGATCGCCTAACCTAATCCGTCGTTTAGCGGCTGATAACATCAGCAATTTGCTTGATCACTCTTAGCGTTAGCTCTAAGTCGTTATCTCGGTCAATGATGAACTCTTTTGATTGTTCATAGACAGGTTCATTACTTGCCTGTCGGTCTAGCTTGAGGAAGATAAAATGTCTACCGTTAGTGACCATGCCGTAGAGGGTCTTTTGAGCTGTTGATGCTGCCAGCATGTACGCCAGAACTTGAGGAATGCCGACGATAGGCGAAAATCCAGCTCTTTTTGACTCGATGGTCAGTACCCAAAGCGAGTCTTTGATGATGACAATGTCCAGTCGGCCTCTAAGAGTGAGTTCGTCGTCTTCTGCAATGATCTCAACGGACTTTTCTGTCTCCACATAGAAGGGTGGTAGGAAAAGCCCTACAGTATCCAACAATGGAGAGACGACCGTCAGACTGACTGTATTTTCTAGGGCTGAGCGATCTTCAAAGTTCTCGTAGATAGCTTTGACATGTGCTGCGCGAGTCTTTTCAAAATTGTTTAGCTCTGGCAGTGAGGTTTGCCATTCAAAGAAGAAGCGATGATCGCCTGAACGCTTCAGACCAGTCTGTTGCTTCAAAGTGAGCACTGTCAACTTTTCTATGCCAACGGCTCGACTCATCTGCTTTTCCTAGCATACGGTTAAAGTTCTTTGAATTACATGGCGAAGACTGGAATCGCCTGTGACTGAAGCAATTTACCTAGGCAGTCTGCGCTGCTACTGTACCAGCTTCCTCTTTTGAAGATTCCTGATCAAATAGATCATCGGGCTCGTAGAGGTATTCGAACCAGTTGCCAAAAGGATCGCGACCATAGAAAGAGGCGGTGCCGTCTCGGTGGTCGTGGATCTTGCCAACCTTGACGCCATCGGCTTTGAGCTTTTCGTAAGCAGTATCGATGTCAGCTCTGTCGTTGAACACAAAACCGAAGTGAGGCCCAGCCTGATCGTAGTCAGGGCTCATCAGGGCAAGGCCATCGTTCCCAGCTTTGAGATAGGCCCAGTCGCTATCTTGCCAAACGACTTTCATGCCTAAGTTTTGGTAGAACTGGACGGCTTTGGATACATCTTCTACACAGACGGCAACGTGGCCTAGGCGCTTCATTTGCATGGGTTTGGGTTCCTACTAGTTCAATGCTGCATGGGCTCAGGTGTTTATTTTAGGTGTTTATTTCATAAGTGTTTAGCTTAGAGCAGCTACTATCTATCTGCTGCGGTTCGGACGGTATTTACGAAATTCAACCAGAATCTCTATAAGTCGATAGCCGTTAATATAGAGATGGCGAGTACGGTGCTATTTCAACTGGAGCTTGGTGCCTGGCTCGAAAGTAGAGAGAAAGGATTTATTAATATGGACGACACTTTTGATTCTGACAAGCGAAAACTTCTGTCTATTGTTTCTCACGGCTCTATTTTTTTGAGCCAGTTGGTGCTGTCGGCAGGAATTCCTTTCGCACTACTCTTCTTGTCCGAAGATCCGGTCGTCAAAGAT
>NZ_JADEXO010000211.1 GCF_015207105.1 cf. Phormidesmis sp. LEGE 11477 | reverse complement strand
TCCACTTGCTCTTGGAAATGGTCTCGAATTAGTTTCAAATATATTTGATGCCGAAGGAAATCGGCTTTTAGACTATCAGACTGTTACTGCGAGCGCCGCACCAGATAAGCTGTTCGGTGGCACCGACCCATTCGATGAAAATGAAACTGACAGCTACACAGAATTTACCGCCTTTGAAGACGGGACTTATTATGTAACTTTAGGCGCATGGAACAATGTGCAAGATTTCCCAATTAATCTAGATGTTGTACCTTCTCCGCTGTACGATCCCTTCGTACCAAGCTCAGGTAATGGGAATGCATGGAACTTGGGAAACTATGACATAGAGATCGATCTACTGACGGAGAATAATCCGCGCGCGACTGGCATCCCGACTTCAGCCGTGAGTAATCCCAATGTTACCAACCCTCCTACCCTTTCCTTGAGTGCCAATCCTACTACTGTAGATAGTGAGGGCAACTTCACTAATGCCGTAGTGGAACACGTAGAACTCGACGGGGTTTCTAGCGTTACTTTCACAATCCAAACAGAGGGCAAATTCCCGAAGGAGGAATTGAATTTGTCCTTAACAGCAATGCGAATCTATTCGACTACGTCTCATTCTGGGGTCAAAATCAACTTCCTAACACCATTGGCGGACAGTCATTAGGTGCATTTTACAATGAAGACGGTATTCCAACGGGAATTCGATTACTGCTCGAAGAACCAACGATGACCGTTAACTATCAAGCTGCTAATCCTATCTCTTTTGAATTACGTTTTTATGGAGATGTATACGAGGAATTTGAACCTCTAGAAACCGATGGGGCGGAAGATGTCACTTTCTTCTTGCAGCCAGGGGAGGGCTATGAAGTTGATTTCAATGCTGGAGAGACAGAAATTACCTACTACGATTCAGTAGAAGATGTCCCTGTATCTACTGGGGGTGGAGACACTATTCCCGAAGTCGGCGTAACCGTCAGCGAGACGGAACTAGTTGAAACCGAAGAAACCGAAACCACGCTGACCTTTATGTTATCTGAGCCACCACCGCTAGAAGGCTTAACCATCTATTTAGACAGCGAAGACGATCCGGTTGTTGGTAGCGTCCTTAGTCAATTTGATGTTTTGGGAGCTGAGATTGAAGGGGGCAATTTCCCAGTTCCTAATGCTGATACGAGCGGCTTTTTCTTCACGATTACAGAACAAACTGCTACGATTACACTCCCCGTCTTTAACGAGCTAGCGGTTGATTCGCTTTTTCCGGCGGATTCTTTCCTAGAAGGTATTCTAGCTCTAGACTTTGCTCTACAGCCCCAAGCAGGCTACACCATCGACCCAGATGCCAGTGAAATCAGTCTCACCATTGCCGACAACCCAGAATCACAGATTCAGTTGAGTTTGACTGGTTCTACCCAAGATGATGATGAAAGCACCACTTTAGTTGAAGCAGAAGGGACGGTTAGCGTTCATACTTTTAGTCTTGGTGCACCCCCACCTGTAGAAGGTCTAACAGTAAGCGTTAGTGCTCCTAACTTGCGCGAGTTTGATGTAGAGGCGCTTGAGATTACAGGAGGCACAATTGCAGATGTGCGCGACGATGGTTTTGATCTGACGATTACCGAACAAACAGCGACCATCAACCTGCCCATTCTCGAAGATAGTACGGATGAAGGTAGTGAAACCATAACGTTTACCCTGGAATCTGGCGAAGGCTATGAACTCAATCCAGTAGCTACTGAAGCAACCTTTACTCTAGCCGATACCTTAGACCAAGTCAGTATCCCCGAAGAAAGCGAAGATAACGGCACCATCACTGAGGCTAATGCCTTAAGCCTCAGTGCAGATACTCCTTCTGTCTCTCTTAGCGGGCTTCTCGGTTACCTCTTTGTCGATCCCACCGAAGATGTTGATTTCTACTCTTTCAACTTAGAAGCAGGACAGTCAGTTAGCCTAGATATCAATTCTAGTGAGTGGACTCCGGTGTATGTGGGGATAAACCCGTTGCCACCAGCATTAGAAGATATACCTCAGCAAGTTGACACTGAACTGCGATTGTTCGATACCAATGGCAATGAGCTAACTGCCAACAGCGACGGTGCAGCTCCTGGTGAAGACTTCTCTCGCGACCCATTCATTGAATACACTGCCGAATCAACAGGCACTTACTATTTAGGTGTAAGTATGTTAGGCAATCGTAATTATGACCCTAACATTGCTAGAAGTGGTAGCGGTTGGACTTTCCCGGACGGCACCGACACCATCCTCGATTTTGAGGTCGGCACTGACCGGATTGGCCTGGTCGAAGGCGAGCTAATGTTCGCTGCCCTGACAATTACCCAGGAGGGCAACAATACCTTGCTGGGCGTAGTGAGCAGCGGTGAAACGCTGGCTGTTCTCAACGGTGTGCAGGCATCGAGACTGACGGAGAGTAGCTTTGAAGTAGTGGCTGATGTGTCGAATCCAGAGGAGGCAATGGCTTTGATTTAGACAAACGGAAGGGGAAAGACGTTGGCCTTTCCCCTTTTCTTTAGCGGAGGTAGTGATGATGTTTTGTCTGATGGAGTGTTCCAAATCTAGTTATTGTCCGGGTCAAGACTGCTCGGATCGATGCCGAGCGATCGCAATTGCGCTATCAGTCTTGCTGCCCGTTGACGTTCTGCCTCAGTTTGGCGTTCGGCTGCCTCAGCTCGCTGGCGTTCTGCCTCGGCTCGTTGCTCAGCGACCTGTGCCCGTTGATCTAACTTCTTTATCTGCGATCGCAGCGCTTTCATCTCAGCTTCTGGTACTGGGTAAGCCTGCCCTTGCTCGTCATGCCACAGCAATAGTTCTAACTCAACTCCACCCAAGGGTCTCACCGCACGACCCAGACCAAGCCCTACCTCCGGCATCCAGAATGGCTCACCAAACTGCAATCGATACTCACCCGCGACCAGCTTGTACACCTCAAACGGTTGATGCCGATCTCGTTCCCAGTGCGACGGGTTATATATCACGTAGTACAGCACCCCCAGTCGCTGATAAATCTCAAACTTCTCGTCATACTCGCCGCCCGGTGTTTGCGACACCAGCTCTAGCGCCATTATTGGCACCACATTCCCTTCATCCCACACGGCATAGCTCAGACGACTTTTTCCTTCTCGGCTGGCCTTTCGCCGCTCTACACCTAGGCTCAAAAGAGCATCGGGCACCACTGGTACTCTTGGGTTCACGCCTGTCGTGTGGTACACCGCCATATCCACGCCAAAATACCAGTCCATCCGCTCGCCCCACAGGCCAATCAGCATGAACAACAGCAAATTCGGTAGCAGGTTCTGGTCTTCATTGTCCACGGGAATGTCGTCAGAGCAGGGTAGCTCTGTGGTGCTAGGTAGGCGTGAAAGCGGCTGCGAAACCATGATGATATGCCTCAAAAGGGTCTGCTCGTCAGCTTTCAGTATAAAGCGCCATTTCTTAATCTCTGCGCGTGCCGCTAATCGTTCGTATCGATCTCCAGCAGGAAACACTAAAACATGACACCACTTAGCTTCTCAGCCACAACCAACAACGCAGATGATTCCACCCGTTTAATTGAGAGCGATCGCACTCTAGCGACACTTCAGCTTGACCTCGACGAAGCGCCGCCTGCATCAGGTGTGACGGTCTCTATCAGCAGCGCCGGACTCTCTGAGTTTGATCTAAGCCAGCTTCAAACCGTTGGCGCAGCGATAACACCGACGACTGCACTCAGCAATCAGTTAGACACCTATCTGTCTAGTCGAGTCACCGAGACAGTTCCGGGGATAAGTGTGGCTATTACCTCTCCGTTTGGAGATCTGTCTAAGGTTTCTGGCACTGCTAATTTAGAGAACAATACACCGGTCGAGAAAGGCGATCGCTTTGAAGTCGGCAGCATCACTAAAACCTTTACAGCAACGACCCTACTCAAACTGGTAGAAGCAGGCATCCTTACCTTAGAAGATACGCTCACTGACTGGCTGCCCGCAAATGTCACAGACAGTTTGCCAAACGCTAGCGAAATCACCCTGCGCCAACTGCTCAATCACACCAGCGGGGTGGCTGAATATGACTCTATCCTGATAGAGCAGGGCCAGCAAAACCCGCTGGTTTTTTTGCGAGACTGGCAGCCTGAAGAGATTGTTGCTTTGATTGGAGAGGCCGATCCGTTTTTTGCACCGGGTGAAGGTTGGCAATACTCCAATACCAACTTTATTCTGGCGGGTATGGTTGTTGAGGCCGCCACAGGAAATGACCTTGCCGCAGAAGTTCGCTCTCAGATTATCGATCCGTTAGAGCTAGACAACACTTTCTTCGGTGCCGCAGAAGACATCCCAGAGGGCTGAAGGGGTGACACAGCCTACGTAAACTGTACACGGTAAGGGAATAGCGGTGTGTAGGTAAAAAAAGATAGGCTAGTTTTACGAACCAAAGCCTATCGAATAAATATGATACCTTCAGTTTACCAA
>NZ_JADEXO010000078.1 GCF_015207105.1 cf. Phormidesmis sp. LEGE 11477 | reverse complement strand
GGGGTGGGTCGGTAACGCAGGCTATTAGCCGATGTTTCGTAGCGATACGCTAAACACGTACCGTGTCCCAGTTCGAGAGCTAGTGTAAAAGACTTACTATTAAGTACATTGGTGTTAGCTACGACTAGGAACCTAATAAGTGAAACCTAATAAATATAGATAGTCATGATGACGAAATCATTTTTGTCCCTAACAATAGCGTCTTCAATCGCAGTTTCTCTGTTTACGATACCTCCATTGAAGGCATCAGAACTTAATACGAACAGCGCTGAGGATAGCGCCGAGCTATCAGCCACTGAGACTACCGCTGAAATCAGTGAAGCAACCGAACCTCAAGAAGAGTTGCCGTCCGAAGTTCTGTCACCTGAAATTTCAGCAGAGACTGTGGCAAAAGTTGAAGAACTACTGACCATCACTAATAGCGAAGCGCTGAACCTTCAGATGATGGAATCTATGGTCAGCCAGTTTAGAGAGCACGTTCCCAATATTCCAGATGAGTGGTGGGATCGTTTCTTAGAGAAGATTGACTACGAAGAGCTTAATCGGCTGATTATTCCAATCTACGCGCAGCATTTCACCATAGAAGATCTAGACGCCATTATTGCCTTCTATCGCACTCCAGCTGGCCAAGCCGTTATTGAGAAAATGCCCATGGTTCTTCAAGATAGTTTGTTAGTAGGTCAGCATTGGGGAATGGGAATTGCTCAAGAAATTATTGAGGAGCTAGAAGCAGAAGGGTACGCGGTGCCTGATGAGCCGTTCTTACTCTAGATTCAATGCTCTAGATAGCTCCCAACAGTTCTGCCTTAGGGAAGATAGCTTAGTTCGTTGCTTGACGATTCAATAATTAGGTGAAAAGAAGCGAACAACGCAGCGTCAATTTATGGAACTTCGCGCAGCCTGCGTTACTTGCACACACTTTATTCAAGGTAGTTTTATGATTTTACGCACGGTTACATCGCTACGAAAAATGACTCGGCAGATTGCGATCGCACTAGTGGGTGCATTTCTTAGTGTGTTTCTATGCATAGGTCTTGCGCCCGCGATCGCTCAGGCCGCACCGCTCGTAGGCGCAGTAGATACGCTAGGCGCAGAAGCCGTTTCTCCTGATGCGCTCTCTCCAGAGGAACTCAGCGAGAAAAGAGCTGAACGCCGTCAGGTGCAAAGCCAAGCCTCCGCAGAAGCAAACACAAAAGGTCAAGAAGAGTCAGCAGCCGACAGGCTGAACTTAGATGAGATGGTCGAAGACAACGTTCTTCTTGGCAACGAGCCAGAACCGACTACCGATGCGGCGAATATGCCTAGTCGCTAATCACTGGCGAACAGTAGACTATCTAATATCCGTTCGTAGGTAAGAATCGATAGTATCTTGAATACCTTCTTTGTTTCGGCAGAGAAGGTGTTTGCTTTGTTGCGACCCAAACTATGGCATTTCTTGGATGCATACTCTGCGAGCAGGCTGTGAGTGCTAGCCTATTGAAGTGTTTTCACTTTCGCTTTTACAAGTCGTTCCATGAGTAAAATTGTCGTCGGACTATCTGGCGGAGTTGACAGCTCCGTCGCCGCAGCCACCTTGCACAATCAGGGTCACGAAGTCATGGGCCTTACCCTATGGCTAATGAAGGGCAAAGGCCAATGCTGCTCGGAAGGGATGACTGATGCCGCTCAGCTTTGCGACGATCTGGGCATTGCCTATAGCGTGGTCGATTCACGCGAAGTCTTTGAAAAATACATTGTCAACTACCTAGTAGAAGGCTACTCCCGAGGGGTGACACCCCTACCCTGCTCGCAGTGTAATAGCACCGTAAAGTTTGGCCCCATGTTGGAGTATGCAGTCAATGAAATGGGCGCAGACTATATAGCCACTGGTCACTACGCTCGCATCACTCATAACCTAGAAACCGGTCGATACGAGCTCCGGCGGGCAGTCGATAGAAATAAAGACCAATCCTATTTTCTCTACGACTTGAGCCAGACGCACCTGGCGGCTAGCCGTTTTCCTCTAGGCGAAAAAACTAAGCCAGAAACCCGTCGAATCGCCGCTAGCTTGGGCTTACACACTGCTGACAAACCCGAGAGCCAAGACCTCTGTCTGGTTGAGCAGCACGGCTCGATGAAAACTTTTTTAGACAAGTTTCTAGCCCCCAAACCCGGTGATATTGTCGATACCAACGGCCAGGTTTTGGGTCAGCACGAAGGCATTCATCACTACACCATTGGCCAGCGCCGGGGGCTCGGCATTGCTGCGCCCAATCCTTTGTATGTCGTGAGCTTGGACGTAGGCCGCAATCAGGTCGTTGTCGGCGAGCGTGATAGTGTGACCGCTCCTGGCTGTATGGTTCACCGCGTGAATTGGGTGTCGGTAGCACGGCCTGAGGTGCCAATTTCTGTAGAAGTCCAAGTTCGCTACCGCTCGCAAGGTGTAAAGGCAACGGTGATTCCAACCAATAGCGTAGATGGAACCAGCCGAGTCAAAATAATTTTTGATGAACCTCAGTTTGGAGTGACGCCAGGACAGGCTGCCGTCTGGTACGACAATAAAGGACGGGTACTTGGAGGAGGCATTATCGAGCCGACATGCTCGGATAATACAGACTTCACTGCCAGTTAACGATACAGTTGCACAGTGGCTATTACATGAGCTATCACACAGTGGCAACTACTAGTAGTGATTCACTGTAGTTGTTCACCTGGTGGCAGTTGCAAAGCAACTGTGAAGCAATAGCTCTCTCAACTAGAAACTTCTTCCGTAGAAATGTCTATAGAAGTAAGGCCACAGATAAAGACGCAGACCTAAGAGGAGGAAAGACCCCTTGACTGAAATGAAAGATGGCATTGCGCCCCACGGCGGTACGCTAGTAAATCGCTTGGCTAGCGCTAAGCAAAAGGAAGAATTTTTAAGCAAAGCAGACAGCCTGCCTCGGGTGACTTTAGATAAGCGGGCAGCCTCTGATTTGGTCATGATTGCAATTGGTGGTTTTAGCCCCATCACTGGTTTTATGACTCAAGCCGACTACGAACCTGTCGTGACTGACATGCGCTTGGCTAGCGGCTTGCCGTGGTCTGTGCCGGTGACGCTCTCGGTTAGCGAAGAAGTCGCAGGCCCCTTAGAGATTGGGTCGCTCGTTCGCCTAGATGACGAGAATGGCCGCTATATCGGCGTGCTAGAACTCAGCGAAAAGTACACCTACGATAAGAAAAAAGAGGCGATCAACGTCTATCGCACCGAAGAAGAAGCCCACCCTGGCGTGAAAGTGGTCTATGACCAGGGTGCTATCAATCTAGCGGGCGACGTCTGGCTGCTAGAGCGCGATCCCCATCCGCTTTTTCCCGACTATCAGATTGATCCGGCAGCCTCTCGCAAGCAGTTTCGCGATCGCGGCTGGAAAACGGTCGTCGGCTTCCAAACTCGCAATCCCATTCACCGCGCCCACGAGTACATCCAAAAGTGTGCGCTAGAAACCGTGGACGGTCTCTTCTTGCATCCGCTAGTTGGCGCGACCAAGAGCGATGATATCCCGGCGGATGTGCGAATGCGCTGCTACGAGATCATGATGGAAAACTACTTTCCCAAAGATCGCGTCATCCTAGCGATTAACCCGTCGGCGATGCGCTATGCAGGCCCTCGCGAAGCCATCTTCCACGCGCTGATTCGCAAGAACTACGGCTGTACTCACTTTATTGTGGGCCGCGATCATGCTGGGGTGGGCGACTACTATGGTACTTATGACGCTCAGGCTATCTTCGATGAGTTTGAGCCCGGTGAGCTAGGCATTTTGCCAATGAAGTTCGAGCACGCTTTCTACTGCACTAGAACTAGCACCATGGCGACAACCAAGACTAGCCCAGCGACGCCAGAAGAGCGTATTCACCTCTCGGGAACCAAGGTGCGAGCGATGTTGCGTGAAGGCAAGCAGCCACCGCCGGAGTTCTCTCGCCCTGAAGTTGCCGCTGAGTTAATTAAGGCAATGAAGGCTTAGATCTGTCCTCAAGTGTCTTTAACGCTTAGAGTAGGTTACAGAAAAAGGCAGCGGGTGAGATTCTATGGGTGCGCGTACAAATCCAAAGGTGACTGATGGTCAGGGTTTGAGCCGTCGTTCGTTTTTTAAACAGGCAGGCGTGGCGATCGCGGCGCTAGGTCTCACCGAGCTGTCCAGTGAGCTGGCCCTAAAACTAGCAGTCCCCGAAAAGGCTAGGGCCTATAGCGAAGCTCTTGCCCAGTCTGGTGGTCGCAAGCTGGCGCTATTAATCGGTATCGGCGACTATCCGGCGGCGGCGGTTCCGTCTGGTCAGCCGGATAGTGGCAAGCTATTAGGCGCTCGAAATGATGTGGCTTTGCAAAGAGAGCTACTGATTCACCGATTTGGTTTTTTACCAGAAGATATTGTATCGCTGACCAACGCGCAGGCAACCCGCGAGGGCATCTATCAGGCTTTTGTCGATCACCTCTACAGTCAGGCTAGAGCAGGGGACGTGGTGGTTGTGCATTTTAGTGGGTATGGCTCACAGGTGCGAGTAGAAGATGCGGCCAGTGCTGGAGCCAGTGCCCAAGCCGTAGAAGAGCCCTCAGACCAGCAGGCTGTGCTGCAAAGAACGCTGGTGCCCGTAGATGGACGGCTGCCCACGCCAGAGCGTTCGATTCTCAACGACATTACTGAAGTGGAGTTGAAAACGCTGCTGCGGCGGCTGAAGACGAAGAACATCACAACGGTAATAGATGCTGGATTCGTCGATATCAACGTGCCGCTTTCTGGCGGACTGCGATCGCGTGCTCGTTCTGAGATTGCCACAGGCCAGCGACCAGCGACGTTCCCGCTGCTAGCCGATCAGCGACTGATGAAAGAAAGCGACGATTTTCCAGGTGTGCTGCTGCGGGGCGGCGCTGTCGATGAGGTCGTACTAGAGCGGCGCTGGCATGATTTCAATGCAGGCGCGTTTACCTATGTGATGACGCAGTATCTCTGGTCAGCGCCCGCACCTGTGATGACTGAAAGGGCGGTCGCCCGATCGCAAGAAGTCCTAGTACGCTGGGGCGGCAGCAATCAGCAGCCGATAGCTGATGGCCCGGTGCAAAAGACACCGATCTACCACACGCCGCTGATTGACCAGACCCGTGGCGGCGCAGTGATCACATCAGTAAGTGAGGATGGTAAAACAGCGACCCTGTGGCTAGGTGGGCTGCCGCCTAGAGTCCTAGAGTATCTAAGCTCTGACTCGGTAATGACCTGTCAGGGACGACGGCTAAACATGCGATCACACGAGGCGCTTTCTGGCAAAGCACGGCTAGCCGAGGATGCCAAAAACAACGGCGCACCCCTACAGCCTGGTCAGCTAGTCTTTGAAGCCATACGGACGCTGCCTAGAAGTATCAATCTAGTAGTTGCCCTTGACAGCCGCCTACAGCGCATCGAACGGGTTGATGCCACCAGTGCGCTCTCGTCTCTATCTTTTATCAGCTCGACTTCTGCCACAGAGCTACCGGCTGATTGCCTGTTAGCCAAGCCAATAGTGGGTACTGACGAGACGCTAACCGCGAGCCTGTATCCTACTGAGCTGATGAGAGCGCAGGCTCAGATCGAGATGACCCAAAGCGACTCAGCGGCTAATATGGACAGCCCGGTAATCGATCAGCCAGCTGAGGTGGCTGGCACCCAAGGATACGGCTTGTTTTCGGTGACGCGATCGCCGATACCTGGCACCCTCGCCAAACAAGAAGAAGCGATTAAGCCTGCCATCAATCGCCTAGCTCCAAAACTACAGGCCCTAGCCGCGCTGAAGCTACTGCGGCTAACAGAGAACAGATCCGCCTCTCAGCTACCGGTGCGCGTTGTTTTAGAGCAGGTTGAACCCAAGCAAAACAAACTGCTAATCGCTCGCCAGACTTTCAAAGCCTCTCAGAACAACGACAGCTCGATAGAAGGGTTTATTCCCACCGTTGCTGTGGGCAGTCGCATTCGCTATCAGCTATTCAACGAGGGCAGCGTTCCGCTCTACTACACCTTGATCAACGTTGATCCTAGAGAAAGACTATCCGCTTTTTATCCAGCCCTCGCCTCACCTACGGCTGTGATCGACGCCGACGAAGAAATCGTAGAAGAAGGCACGCCCGCCTCGGTTGCAGCTAGTATCACCCCTGGCAGTTCAGTCTTTATTCCCACAGACAATCTGGACTGGGCAGTCGAAAATCCAGTCGGCCCAGTAGAAACCTATGTTGTGTTTAGCACCCGGCCCCTGACGAAGACAGTCAGTCTTTTGCGCGGGGCGCTCAATAGCCGAGGTCAGCGGGTGAGTCCGCTGCCCAATCCGTTAGAGGTGGTCAAGGCGCTGCTCTCTGATCTGAGTGTGGGTAGCGAAACTAGCGACTATATGCTGGATGTTGCTCAATGGGCAACGCTTAACTTTGCCTATAAATCTGTTTAGCTCGCTGGCGTCAGCTAATCTGAATTCAGCACAAACCACGTTTCTAGGCCGTCCGCCTCGGTCGGGTTCGTCCCCAAGTACAGCTCAAACGGGCTGCGAGTGGGCGGCGGCTGACCGATTGGATGCAATAATTTTGCCTCGAAGCTACCGCGAACTCTGTAGACATCTTGAATATTGTGGCGCTGAGCGCTTTCAAGGTCGGTCACTTTCTCTCGGCTGTTGACGGTCACTTTTTCGAGTTTGAAATTAGCCTTACTTTCATCCTCGCTGCCTTGTAGCAAACCAAGATCTTGGGCGATCGCCTGCTGAGTTTGGCTAAGCTGCTGTGCGATCGCCAGTCGAACAGCTTTATCCGGCGGCACCTGAGCCAACGCCTGACAGCCGGTTACCCCGCTAGTCAGCAGCAGCAAACATCCCAAGCACAGCCATCTCAACACTCTCATCCTGCTTGATTCCCTACAACGCCCACTTGATCTAGTATGCAGCCTGCGCGTATCAACAGATGTCAGAATAATGAAGATTCCGTTGCCACCAAAGCCGTAAAAGTATGCTTTCAAAGCCCTCATTATCCTCTTCCGACGATCTAGCCAGCAGTTCTAACGAAACAGACGCTGTCCTGGACCAGTCAGGCTCGCTGCTGCTAGGTGCGCTCTTAATTACGGCGGGTTTTCTTGCTAATACGATTCAAGGCGCTCTGGGCAAAACTGCTCAGAGTGTGATCGGGCCAGGACAGTTTTTGTGGCTGCTAATAGCACTAGCCCTTGCCGTGCTGCTGCCGATTGAAGCCGTCAGAGGCGGACGCAATTTTTCCGCAGGATGGCATCGAAATATTCTTCTCTACTATCTACTTAGGGCTGTGTTTGGGCTCAGCGGTTTCTATCTATTCATTTGGGCCGCTGGTCTGGGCAGCTTAGTCAATGCCAACGTGCTGCTAAATACAACGCCCGTATTTATCCCGGTGATTGGCGTGCTCGCGCTAGGAAAAGAGATTTCTGGCAAGCTTTGGGGCGCGATCGCCATCGGCTTTGTGGGCTTACTACTCGTCGTCCAGCCCAACGCAGACCTAGTGGCTAATCCTGCCAACCTGCTTGGACTAGGCGCAGGGCTATCAGCGGCCATAGAATTTCTCACCATCCGTCACCTCAGCCAGACCCAGTCACCCGCAGGTCTAACCCTATACTATTTGCTGCTCGGCTCTATCCTCATGGCCCCCGTTGCTCTGTGGCAGTGGCAGCCGCTTACGCTCGAAACCCTCAAGATAGTCGCCGCTGCGGCTGGATCATTTCTGAGCTTTCAGCTTTTGCTGGTGCAAGCCTATCGCTACGCTGAACCTCACCAGATTGGTGTTTTTCAATACAGCAGCGTGATATTTGCCGCCATTATCGGCTGGCTATTTTTCAACGAGGTGCCCAACCTTTTGGCTGTCGCTGGCATGATGCTAATTTCACTTGGCGGTGCGCTGTCTATCTATCTTCCCAACTCCCAGCCAGACTGATCGCAATAGCGTTTCTCGTCTCATTTCGGTGTCAATGATCTAGGCTGAAAATAGGTGAAAAGAGTGCTTGTCTATGCGTCGGTCCTACAGTTTATTAGCTGCGATCGCAGTTCTGGTCGGTATCGTGCTGCTGCTGACCACAGTCGGCTCGCTAGCGCAGCTATATAGTACGGTTGCTGTCGTTTCACCTTTGCTAGCGCGGCTGATATTGGGTGTAGTGTTACTGGCGCTATTGGTGGCGTTAGGAGTGCTTGCTCGCTACGGTTGGCTATTCCTACGGCCAAAACGCAGACGTGAGATTACGCTGCCTAAAACACCGGACGCAGTCGCCGCAGTGAGTTTGCAAGCGGCGCGGCAGCAAGTAGAACAGATAGAAGACGAAATTTCGCGTCAGGCGCTAGCGGCCAGATCCGATCAGCTATCACAGCGGCTGAGTCAGCAGACATTTCAAATTGTAGTATTTGGTCTAGGCTCTACCGGAAAAACAGCTTTGGTTAATGCGCTAATAGGAGAGATCGCCGGAGAGGTCGCTGCTACAATCGGCACAACCGCGACAGGAGCCAGCTATCGCATTGCCGTATCGGCTGAAACAATAGGTGATAAGAGAGGTGATACGAATCGAGAACTCCTGATCCTAGATACGCCTGGGCTGCTAGAGTTGGGCTCAATCGGTGAAGCTAGGGCTAACGAGGCAAAAATGCTCGCGGCGCAGGCAGATCTGTTGTTGTTTGTCGTTGATAACGATTTGCACCGAGCAGAATATGAACCATTGCAAATGCTGATGGCAATGGGCAAGCGATCGCTACTGGTGTTTAATAAGTGTGATCGCTACTTACCCGCCGAAAAAGAACAGATTTTGCAGCGATTAAGAGAGAGAACTAGCGGCCTGTTGCGCGGTGAAGATGTGGTGGCGATCGCAGCACTGCCATCGCCCGTTTTACTAGATGACGACTCTTGGGCACAAGCAGAGCCAGACATTGCTGCGCTAGTTAGCCGCATCCTCGCTATCTGGAATGAAGAGAGTAAAGATCTGATTGCCAATAATCTGTTGCTTCAATCTCAGAAAATTAGCGAAGAAGCTAAAGTCTTGCTAAATACGCAGCGTCAGCAGCAAGCAGAAAAGATCATTGAGCGATATCAGTGGGTCGGAGCAGGCGTTCTAGCCGCAACGCCTTTACCCGTAGTCGATATGCTAGCAACAGCCGCTGTCAACGCGCAGATGGTGATAGAGATTGGTAAAATATATGGCGTAACAGTCAGTATAGAAGAGAGTAAAGCACTCGCTCTATCGCTGGCGAAGACCATGGCCGGATTAAGCTTGACCAAGGGCGCTATGAAGATGTTGGCAGTCGGCTTGCAGGCAAACTTAGCGACGGCGGTGGCCAGCAAACTATTGCAAGGAGTCAGCGCCGCATATCTCACTCAGATTGCCGGAAAGAGCTTTGTTACCTATTTTCAGGCAAATCAAGACTGGGGAGACGGCGGCGTTCAGGCAGTTGTCGAACAGCAGTATCGGCTCAATAGAAAGGACGAGTTTGTCAAACAGTTTTTGAGTAACGCAGTTGAGCGATTGACCTAGTTTTTTAGCTTTGGCTGTCTTTCGATCCTCTTTTGACTCTTTCTACTGTTTGCAATCTAGCTTATCTTCTATTAGCGCTGAATGAGTCCACACGCTGCGATTGTCGTAGTAGCGGATTAGGCGCGATCGCATGCCGTCATCTCTTAGCCAGCCAACCTCTACTCGAAACTCACCCACTTTCTGGATGACATCAGGCACCAGACAATAAGTCCCGTTAGGCAAGCCAAGCAGCCTATAGTCTATTTCGCCTTCTAAGAGAAAAACATTATCTGAAAGCCTCTCTCCAGCCAACGACAGCTTTCTGGTCTGACCTTCGCCAGCCTGTTCTTTCAAAGTATCTTGACAGCTAAGAGAAAATCTTTTGGTAGACAGATCGAACTGCCATTCACTAGAACCTATCGTCATCGGCTCCATCGAAGCAGAGAGCGCAGATAGAGTACCCGTCCAGCGACCTTTTATCTGTGCTGGCGTCATTGTTGGCTCAGCAAACTGTGCGCCTTCGGTTTGAGTTTCTCGAATCAACACAACGTATTTCAGCCGAGCACTGCCGTCCACGCCGCTGTCATACATAATCACAAACCGGGCTCTGCGATCGCCCACCGTCAAACACATCTCAGCGCCAAACTGAGCAAAGGCCGTCCACTGCGCCGGCCCCTGCGTGAACGCGCCACTCTCGAAGAAATAAACATAAGGCGCTGGCCCCGGCGCAGAAAAAGATCGAGTTGTGACATCTGTTGTACCACCAGGCGGCGTTCTCTCGAGTACGAGCTGCATTGTCTGATCTGGCACGGTCTCTTTCAAAGTCAGCACGCTAGGCGTATCTTTGACCTGTTCACCCTCAGGCGAGAACTGGGTAAAAGAGCCGTACCACGTACCGATATTCTGACGAATGCACTGCCATTGACTGAGCATAGGAAAAACATGAATAATGAACGTCTTAAATCACACTGCGCCTTTTTTTAGCATCGACTTTCGAGTAATTTTTCCGTCTATATATTCGCTGGCAGGCTTCATCTTAGACATTGTCAGGAATGCATCAGGGCCGATGGATAGTACGGTAGCTTGAACTACAGGAAAGCTAACAAAGAGAATAGAATATGTCCATTCTACATGACATTTCTATGCCTTTCTTTCTACACCTCACCTCGTAGTAGAGATATTCTCGTTGATAAGAATGTGTATCAAGCTCTCATACGTGACAGAGTGTAACGATGCTCGCCGCCTTAAGTGAAAAAACTGAGGTTACTTGCCTTTCACCGTCTTATGCCTTCACAATGACTGGTGAGATATCACGAAACGCTTAAGATGAGCTAAATCCTACATTACTTAAATTTCTATATTCCTAATAAAACTAAGCGCTAAAAAAAGTAAACTCCAAACTACCCTTATCGAACTTGACTGTCGCACACTGAAGTCTCCATCGAGCCGACAGCACTGTGTATTGCTCAACGCTTGTGCTCTAATTTTAATTTGTGTAAAGCTTTTGGAGGTAGAAGCTTTACACAAAAGCAATACAGCTAGCCTGTATTCGTTTGCGACTTTCTCGAACTTGAGGTGGCTGATCAAATAATGCTGTACTTGTCTCTGAAATTTTAGAATACGTCGCTATCCAACTGAGATTTCTATTGATGTCCAATTCGTCAAACTATCCTTCAATTCAAACTGCGATCGCATGGTGCCTAGCCTGGGGTGACGAGCTCGAACCACGCTACCCTATCGAAACGTTCAACCGCTGGCGACAGGCGATCGCCCAGGGGGAAATGCCTGCCGATGCAGAATGGCAGCAGGCGCTATCCCAGGCTGAATCCCTAGCTCAACTAGACAAAACGAACAGCGACTTCTCACTAGAGGCGATCGCAGCTTTTGCTGAGCAGCACCCCCAACTCTGTGAGGACAGAATCGGCCTAGTGTACGGCGGCGTCACCAAAGTCAAAAGCTATGTCTTTGAATCAGCCGACCTACAAGAGATTCGAGGGGCTTCCGCTCTATTAGATCGTATCAATTTAGTAGACCTCCCGGCCTTTTTCAGCGCAGAGACTGCTGCTGGCAATCGGTTTCGCCAGTGCTATGAGGCAGCCACCTATTGCCGCAAACATATTCGCGAAGAGTGGCTAGATAAAGAGTTTGAAACTCTATCTAGAGCGCTTATCCCCGAATTGATTATCTATTCTACAGGGGGCAATATTCTTGCCTTTTGTCCTACCGCTTTTACCGAGCAGCTATGCGATGCGATCGAGAAGCGCTACACCAACGAAACGCTAACTGCTAACTCGTGCGCTGTCGGGATAACCTGTCGTCCGCTAGAGATCCATTATGGATTGCTCAACCATCCAGTTGATCAAACGCCGTGGCAAGCTGCACTAGTGGATGGCAAAACTAACCTGGCGGTTCAGGCATACTTCGGCATTGAAGAGAATACACCTTCTAACCAACTCGAAGAAGCCCTTAAAGCTAGAAAGAACTTCGGCGAGCTAGTCGGTAAGCTGACCAGCCAGTTTATCCAGCGACGCAGCGGCTACGATCTACCCACGACACAGTCTTTGCCTCGACCTAGTCGCCGATTTCCGCCGATGTTTGAAACGCACCCCTATTTAATGCGTGATGATAGTGACATCCGCTCTACTGTTGTAAAACTGGAAGCCGATGAGCTACCCGACGAGCCGCAGCTATCGGAACCAACCGCTAGAAAACGGCGCGTAGGGCAAATAGTCAAAAGAGAAAGTGCTGAAACCCAAAGATGGTACCAAAACAACGGCTTTCAATCACTGTGGAATCCAGCGCCTACTGAGGAACGGATCTTTCAAAGCTGGGTAGCAAAGTTTGAGAATTTCTTGAAAGGAACACCGCTATTAGAAAACTACGACAAAGAGCGTCATCTGTTCGACCAGCACGGCGATATACATTCAGGTTGCGAAGAGACTAGAGAGGCTAGGTCTCTGCACGAAATCGGCGATAGTAGTAACGGCTATGTCGGCTATATCTATGCTGATGGCAACAGTATGGGGCAGTACATTCGTGAAAAAATTAGAACGCCAGCAGGCTATCAAGAATTCAGTGAGCATATTTTTGAGGCGACGGAAAAGTCGGTCTATCGGGCGATCGCCCAGCACATTCATCCTCATTACTACACGCCTACTGCCAAGTCTTCTCGCCAGCCAAAACAAAAGGACAAAACTCCCGTTTGGATTCATCCCTTCGAGATTATTACAATCGGCGGAGATGACGTGCTGCTAATTGTCCCAGCAAATAAGGTAATAGAAGTCGCTCAGGCGATTGGCGAACACTTTGAAGACGAACTCTTGAAGCACGGCGATAAGTACGAGATTCCTTCACATGTTGACATTAGCCAACAAAACAAAGCGCACCGATATCAGCCTCATTCATCCCACTTAGCCAAGTGTCGGCTGAGCACCTCTAGCGGCGTGCTGATTACCGCTGCGAACACACCTATCTACTATGCCGACAAGCTCGTTTCACAGCTATTGAAATCTGCTAAAAAGCACCTGAAATCGCTCAAGCGATACGGCTACTACGGTGGCACCGTAGACTTTTTGGTACTCAAGGCTGTCACTATGATCAGCTCGGATATAGAAGCGTTTCGTAAAGAAGGGCTGACTCTCTCGCCTAAAGATCGCCAGCACCGTCTGAAGCTGCAAGCCGCCCCTTACACCCTCCACGAGCTAGACGGCCTGATCAAAACCGTCAGAGCCTTCAAGCAGTCTAGTTTTCCAAAGTCTCAGCTATACCAAATTCGCAGTCTGCTAGAACGCGGTAAACGCACGGCGATTCTCAACTATCGTTATTTTCGGGTACGGCTTCCGGCTGACCAGCGATCGCTGATCGAGGCCCAGTTTGAAAATGCCTGGTGCAAAGCTGAGACCAACAGCGGCAATCTGGCTCCTTGGATTACGCCCAGGCCAAAAGACCTGACTGAAGGCACTGCTACAGAACAAAAAACAGAATACGAGACTATCTGGAGAGAGCTAGTGGATCTAGAGCCCTTTATTGAAGCAGAGCGTTCAGGTCAAGCCGCTGTCGAAATTACCAATGCAACAGTCCAGAGGCCCGCGTCATGATCCAGCTTTCAACTATTAATCAACAGACCGTTCAGCAGGGCGAAACTATTGAACTTGCTGCTGTTGTCGAGACGGCCCTGTGCGTAGGTGCGGGGGGATCTTCTGGTTCTTTGGCCGATAAGCCAATTCTGAAGAATTCGCAAGGGCAGTTGGTGATTCCAGCATCGCAGGTGAAAGGACGACTGCGGCATGAGTGTGAGAAATTGGTGCGATCGCTCCAGTGGCCCGTATGCAAATCTCCGGTTGCGACCACCATGTGTCCCCAGCGACTCGGCCAGTCTGATACTGACTTTGATCTACCCAGCTATCGCCTCCGAGAGCCGATTGGCCAAACCCACCGCGATCGCGAACCAGGCTATCAACCTCAAACTCACTGCTTAATATGTCAACTGTTTGGCAATCCCGCCTTGCCAGCGCGGCTTCAGTTCAGCGACTTAGTCTGCACAGAGCCTGAAGAGAATATTCCAGAGGTACTGCGTCCGGGGGTGAGCATTAATCGCCGCCGTCGCACGGCGGAAGAAAGCAAGCTGTACTTTCTCGAAACATCGCCTGCTAATGCGAGCTTGCGTTTTGAGGGCAGCATTCAGCTATTACCCCCTTGGCTGCTAACCGAAGGTGAGCCTATCCCCTTTGCAAAAGCGCTGATCTTAGCTGGGCTTCAGCATATTCACGCGCTGGGTGGAGGAAAGTCTACCGGACTAGGCTGGCTACACTGGCAGTTTCCTACAGCCGATGCGACAGATGCGCTAGAGATCCCCGACTCTGTTTGGCAATGGCTGGGCAATGCGCCTAAAAAATCTTCGACAGAGCCTTCGACAGGGACTCAAACGGTAGGAGAAGACGCCTGATGAAACAAATTGAGTTAACGATTACGGCGCTATCTCCCCTCGCTATTGGTCAGCGCAAACCGGGTGGCTCTGTCAGCGAAGCACTAGACTACATTCCGGGAACGATGATTCGCGGCGCGATCGCAAAAGAAATCCTTAACCATGCCACTTCTGAACCAGAAGAGGGGGACAGCTTTCACAAGCTGTTTTTAGATGAGAACGCGGCTGTATTTCGCAACGGGTATAGTGCGATCGTCTCTCTCGGTTCAGACCGTTACGCCCTCAGCCCAGACCCGGTGAAAGTGCTACCAGCCAGCGCTCTAAGCATGAAAACAGAATCTGGCTTTATCACTTCAGATAACGCCGAAAAAACGGGCGTATTCGATAGCCTCATCGACAGCTACTGCGCCAGAGAGCAAGGTCACTTCTACACTCCAAACGATGTAGCAGGCAACCTCGTCGATGCTTTTGGCGGCTTTTATAGCAAAAGCGAACAGGGCTACGTCAGTCACAAAGTCACGAAACGCCTGCTTACCCGCGTTGGCATCAACCGCAAGCGAGCCACCGCCCAAGATGAAATTCTCTATAGCATTGAGGTGATGAACGACTCTCAGGGCAAAAGGCAAAAGATTTCTACAGAATATCGCGCCAGCATTTTGCTGCCAGATGAGCAGCTTGCCGATGAACTGCACACCTTTTTACAGCAGCGATGCACTCAGCTCAGACTCGGTGGCTCTGCCTCGCGCGGTTTAGGAAAAATTCGTCTGCAAAGTGTTGAGCCTGCTGCCATTCCAGATAGCGATATAGAGAAGCGTATTGACAGGTTCAATCAACAGCTACAGGCGCGTTGGCAGCTATGGAGCGCGTTAGGCAACGGCTCTAATGACAGGATAGACTCTCGTAAATTTTTCACAATAACGTTGAAATCTGACGCCATTTTGAGTGAAAACTGGCGACGAACAATAGTAATTTCGCCTGCTATGCTTGCGCCGCTATTGGGTTTAGAAGCTGATGATATTCAGTCACATATTGTCTACAGCAGCTACGACTATCGCTCTGGCTGGAATGCAGCTTGGGGACTGCCCAAAGATACTGAGCTGGTGACTAAAATGGGTAGCGTGATGATGTTTAGCGTTCCAGTAGAAAAGATAGAAGATTGTTATAGTTCCCTAGCTGAGCTAGAACAAGTGGGAGTCGGGAGCCGATGCTCAGAAGGCTACGGACAGGTAGAGGTATGTGACGAGTTTCATTTAGTGATGAGGGAGAATGCAGTATGAGCGAGGCTACAGGGGTAATGACGGTAGATAGGGAGAGTGAAAATGACAGGCAGAAGATTGAGCTGCGCGTTCAAAAGGGCATTCGACAAAAAGAAGACGATATTGTGATTGCAATCGAGGAAGCGCTAGATAAATGCGAATATCCTAAGAGCGGACGCGACAAGTTAGAATCCTCGCAGTTTAGAAATTTGGTGCGGGTCGCCGATACGACTGAGAGCGCGGAGGTCGTGAAAAACTTTTTGCGCTATCAGGTGGGCCGTGAACGTAAGTGGGGCCGAGGAAAGGACTCTCTGGCAGAACGCATTGTTCAAGATATTGATGGCAAGCTGAAAACCTATGCAGGAGAGATTGCCAAAGAAGCTAAAAGCGCTGATAGCAAGCGAATTCGGATGGAGTTAATTCGGCGCTATCTCGGCTATGGCTCTCGTCGGCTGAGATTTTTGAGTTTGGATCAAGAGGGTTAGATGATGTTTGATGTTTTTAAGAACAGACTGGAGCTAACCGGAACGCTGACTACGGTGACGGCGCTGCGGATCAGCCAGGGGCGCTCTACTGAGCCAATCGGATCAGATTTACCCGTGGTAAAAGATGCGCTAGGTCAGCCGCTGATTCCAGGTAGTAGCTTTAAGGGGGCATTGCGATCGCGGCTCGAAAGCTTCCTCAGAGGAATCGATCCTACCCTGGCACAAGACCCATCAGAGCTAGTGAGTCCTAGTACAAACGAGCAAGTAACTGCTATCAAAGAACGGTACAAAGGCGATGACGCTGCGCTAACAGCCGCACTCAACGGTATTACTGACGAGGCGTCTAAAGTCTTTGGCACGCCTTGGCAAGCCAGCAAATTCCAGGTGCGAGATTTGACCGTACAGCCCGATAGCTGGTTCGGCCAGTACCAAGAGCGTGACGGCGTTTCAATCGATCGCGATACTGAAACGGCTGTAGACGGTCGTCTATATGATTTTCAGGTGGTTCCGGCTGGCACTCAGTTTGAATTTCGGGCAGCCTGCGAAAATGCTGAAGAGTGGGAGCTAGGACTGCTGATCATGGGGTTACAACAGTTCAAGCTACAGCAGATTCCACTGGGCGGCGGCAACTCTAGAGGTTTGGGCGTGGTACAGCTCGATATCGATAAGACGCTCTGGGTAGAGCCTGAAAATCCTGCTGCGCTAATTGAATACATGAAGCAGATGATAAAAGGAGACTTAAGCACTTACGAGCGAGACGAGAGCTTTGTAGAGGGGTTAAAGGAAGACTGGACAACAGCGCTAATCAGTTATCTGTCGGCGAAAGCAGGCATTTCAACGGATGACGAAACTAGTGAAACAGCGGTGGAGGCTTAGAGAATTGTTCTATGCATAAGCGATTTGTAAATCAATGCACGCTCGATATTCGCCTGATTCCGAAAGGGCCAGTGCTGATCAAGTCCGGCAAGGAAGGGGCCGATCCCACCAAGCCCGATATGGAATTTGTCGAAACCTATCACGCAGGCGGGCGCTCTATCTACTTTCCCGGTAGCTCACTAAAAGGAGCCATCCGCGCCCATGCCGAGCGGATTGTTCGCACTATCGGCTCTGATCGCAGACCAACGAATCTAGACCCGGCAGAGGGCGAGGCGAGACCACTATGGGCAAGCGATCCTCTAAAGAAGGAGACTTACAAATACATTGAGAAAGAGCCGGATGCTCAAAAGGTATATCGGTGGTCATCGTTTACCGATCAGCTATTTGGCAGCGTTGCGATCGCCAGTCGCTTGCGTATAGAAGACGCCTACCCAATAGACATAGCCAAAGTCAAAACAGAAGAGCGTAATGGTGTAGCCATTGACCGCGTTTTTGGTTCTGTTGCCGTGGGTCCGTTTAACTATCAGGTCTGTACCGCAGGCGAATTCCAGACCAAAATTCATCTGAAGAACTTTACGCTAGAGCAGCTAGGCTTGTTGGGCTTGGTGCTGCGAGATTTGAACGACGGCTGGTTTGGTTTGGGCTTTGCTAAATCTCGTGGGATGGGCCTGGTAGAGGTCAGGATAGCTAAGGCCACAGTAGACTATCCGGGATGCGTGCTAAAAGGCGAGCAGATTAGCCTGCTAGGTAGCCAGCTTCAGCCCTGGTCAAACAAAGCACTAATAGGCGCAGGCGTGTTTCTACCCGACGCTGAGCGCCAAAAGTACGGCTTTCCTGCTAACGACATTCGTGAGACTACCGTGATAGGGCAGTCTATGGACTATGGATTAGGTGTACAGCTCACCTGGGATGAGACGCAGATTGGCAGCGATCTCTTTACGCCAGCAGTGACAGCCTGGAAAGATCGGTTAATGGAGGGCGTTGCATCATGAGTGAGCCTTATGTAGGCGTTGCGCCAGAGCCTGTTAGTTTGGAACGGTTAGAAGAAATAGTCGATAGCTGTATGGATGTGGATAGCTGGCTGTTCTTGCGCTGGCCACACAGAGTGCTATTGCGACCCGTTAGTGAATCCCCAGAAACTGGCTTTGACTGCTTAGAAGGGCAAGCCTTTAGCCAGACTAGAGAGCTGCGCTGGAAGCGAAAGGGTAGAAACTACGAGGTTTTGTTGCTTTCTGCAAATGGCGGCAATGCGTCACTTCATTCTATTGGTAGCGGTTGGCAAACCAAGGAGCTGAAAGCGAAAGCCTACCCAGGAACTGAAACGCGATTTCCTCGCAAGGTTTCTATTTCCAACAATCTTGATATCAGCCAGCGATACTTCATTGACACAAAAACGGCCTGTGTCCAGTTTGTTGCTCTAGTGCCTAACAAAAGGGAGGTGAACTAGCATGGTTTCCAACAGACCTCGAAGGCCAGTCAGCCAGTCTTACAATACTGACGACCTGCCACCAAAGCCCTATGAGCTGGTGTCGTTTCCTAAGCGAAAGCCAGTCCTAAAAGCGCCCATTGGTCATCATCGCTATATTCAAAGCGGGTATCACGGAACGCTGGATCTGTCGCTAAGAGTGAAAACGGCGCTGCATGTTTCGACTGGGATTACGGCTCTAGGCAGCGACGTAGGCCAGAAGGTGCCGCTGATCAAAACCATGACTCAGGGACATAGCGATCGCCTAGTAATACAGGGCAGTTCCTTGAAAGGATGTATCAGAGCAATTTATGAGGCGATCACAAATTCTACGCTGGCAGTAGTGAGCAATCGGTACAAGCAGAAAATGCCAAGAGAGCGGCTGCCCTGTCGAAGAAAGGATAGCCTTTGTCCGGCGAGTCAGGTATTTGGGGCTTTGGACTGGCAGGGGCTAGTTCACTTTACCGATGCCGAGTGCGTTTCAAAGAGTGCCGTTACTGGCTTTATGCCTTCGCTGTATCGCCCTCGCCCCGACCAGCGAAAGGCTTATTTCGACAGCCGAGGAAATGCGGCTGGACGCAAGTTTTATCACCATGCGCGTGAAGCGATAGACGGCGGTAATCGTGGTACGCCCGTACAGCAGGCGGGTGCGGAATATACGTTTAAGACCAGCTTACAGTTCTTGAATCTTTCTCAGGCGCAGCTAGGCACGTTGCTAATTTCGCTGGGACAAGATCCTGACTACCCGATGGCGCTGAAGCTAGGTGGGGGAAAGCCAGTTGGCTTAGGGACTGTACAGGTGATGGTGACAGAGGCAGAGGTGATGCAGGATGTGCGCGATCGCTATACTCAGTACGAAGCGCCTGCTGCTGCAAAGCTCACAGGTGAGGCGCTGGCGACCTTTGTACAAGAGAGTGTGAAAGCAGCTCATCGAGAGAAGCTGGTTGAAGAAGCTCAGCTAGGCGAGCTAAGTGAAGTGCTTAAATGGCCGACCAATAGAGATGCTCCTACAGGTATGTATTGATGCTAGTAACTGATACAACACTCACGAAGAATCAATGGGATACTGTAGATGCGATCGCCCGTCAGCTTGTGCTAGATGAAACGGACGTGAGTGAACTGCAAAAGGCGATCGCCTACCTCCGCTCGATAGCTAGCGGAGAAAACGCAGGTAAAAGATTCTTCGATTACCTCAAAACGCTAGTGCGCCACGGTAGAACAATCGGTCATAGTAAGCGCACAGAAGGCTATTACCGCAGTCTAGACGAAGTTTGTAGTCAGTATCTCGCTGACTATCAAGACGATGCTGATAGAATGCTGTACTTGTTAGGCTGGGCGGCGCGGCTGGTGAAATACTACAAAGATGGCTCGCCAGTCGGTGAATTAAAGGTACCTGAGATAAAATCAGAAAGGGAAGCAGAGCTTCAGGCTTTCACAGAGGCGAATACATTTGAAGTAGGTCAGCTTTTAGAAGCGTGTATTACAGACATCAAGAATGGGAAAGTCACATATGACATACAAGGAAAGATAAAACAGAGTCCAAAAGAACCTAAACTTCTTAAAAAATGCAATATTACCGTAGGTCAAAAGATAGTAGTTGAAATTGTAGGTCTCAGAGAGGACGGCTCTATCAGAAAAGTGAAAGGAAGATGTCCAAAAGGATCTGAGAAGTAGGTACTAAGAAAGGAAAGCACCCACCAGCTATTATAAATTCTCCTACTCAAGCAGATACCAATATGGGCAAAGTCATCGTTTCAATGACTCTTACTAACTGGGCTGACCAGGTACTAGCGGATCGAGGCTTTATTCCTGCTGTGGATATTCGTACCTGCACTGTCGATAATGCCCTCGTTGATACTGGCACAACTCGACTCTGCTTGCCCGTTGATGTCATAGAAAAACTAGGGCTAAAGAAGATAGGCACTATCGATGCCCAAACAGCTACTGGGCCACAGGTAGTTGATGTTTATGCCGGACTTCAGATCAATGTAGAAGGTCGTGAAGGACGCTACGATTGTGTGGTTCTTCCGGCTGGGCAGACACCCCTGCTAGGACTGATCCCACTCGAAGACTTGGGCCTAGATCCCGATCTTCAAAATCAGCGCTTGCGGCATCTGCCAACAACAGGAAAAGAGACTTATATGACTATTCTCTGATAGTGTTTCAGTATGGTCCTATGTTATGGGCAGAGGCAGTGCTTACTCTCCTTAATGGATTACTTCTTCAGACTGTTGTTAACAGTAGGAATTGCTCAGATTGCTGTAGTCTGCAATCGCAAACCTAGGGCTTGAATCACTTTGAGAATAGTCGAAAACTCTGGATTCCCTTCTGAAGAGAGCGCTTTATATAGGCTTTCGCGGCCAAGGCCAGTCTCCGAGGCTATCTGCGTCATTCCTTTAGCCCGAGCGATATCGCCTACAGCCGCAGCAATGAGGGCAGGCTCGCCTTCTTCAAATGCTGCCTCTAGGTATGCGGCCATATCCTCTTTGGTTTCCAAATAGTCTTCTACGTTCCAGGGATACGTTTTGATCTCAGTCATGAGCTCTCGCGTTAAAATGACAGTGTAATCAGCTTTCCTGATATTGCTAACAGCCGAAGAAGAGCATTGAGCTGCGACGACCATCCAATATTGCTTCACTATGGTCCTACATTACGATCCAAAGCAGTGCTTACCCTCCTCAGCCGAGCTGCCAGATTCGGACGATACGCCTGTGGATAATGAGCTACAGAATCTAATTCCAAATCTATTGGAGGCGATCTTAGCCTTGGCCTGGAAGGATCGATCGGACTGGTTCTTTGGGGTGGATATGGGCGTTTACTTCGCGCCAGCTCAGCCGCCTATTGTGCCGGATGGGTTTTTGAGCGTGGGTGTAGAAAGGTTTGTGGGGGAGTCTGGTCGGCTGAGCTATGTTTTTTGGGAAGAGGACAACGTGCCGCCGCTACTGACGCTCGAAGTGGTGTCTAAGACCTATGGCGGCGAGTACGAGCGAAAGAAGCTGACCTATGCTGAGCTAGGGGTTCGCTACTATGCTATCTACGTGCCGGATCAACGCAACTACCGCAAGCGCGATTCCTTGGAGGTCTATCGTCTCGTGGATGGTGTCTATCAACTGCTAGAAGGTAATCCAGTTGCGATTCCTGAGATTGGCTTGAGTCTGGGGCGCGAGCGGGGGATTTATTTGGGCAGAGAACGCGAGTGGTTGTATTGGTATGATGAATCGGGGAAGCGGCTGCCGTCGCCAGAGGAGAAGGTCGAGCGACTAGTGGAAAAGCTGAGAGAGCTTGGCATTGATCCTGAGACGGTCTAGCTAGTATTCCTGAGCCTGACGGGCTCCTTTCGCTACGTAAGCGCCGTCGGCAGCGTTCCCCACGACGGTGATAGGACTATTCGCTGCGAGGATATAGCGCTCGTCAGAGTCTAGGCCACCCAAGAAAGGACGGCTGTTGACGTATACAATTAGCACTGATGCCTTAGGAAATAGTTGAAGAAGGGACTCTAGTATGGGTGCTGCTGTGCTATCTCTAACTTCTTTGCTAGCTTCTGCGAACTTGTTTTCCTTCATCAAGAAATGAATCAAATCTAAGACTACAACGTCGCTTGCGTTCGGTCTTAGCTCTTCTAGCTTCGTAAAGTATTGAACATCTTTGAATTCTCTTGCTTTTAGCAGCTCAATTTCTCTAGGTGCTTTATTAGGATTTCCGCCTGGCAAGTAATAGTCAATACTGGTAGAACTAATAACTCTTTCTCTTTGTAGAATTCTCTGCACGTTTCTAACTTCGGTGCGAACTCGTTCTCTTATTTCGTTGTCAATTAGATAAGAGACTTCTCTTTCTGCTTTTTGTTGAATTGCTTCTACGGCTTTTTGTATCTCGATTGCGGAAGATTCGTGAACCCTGTTTAGTTTCTCCTTCGCAGCTTTAGAGATATCTTGAATGTTGTCTTTGGACAGGTCTTGAAATTCTTTGAAGCTCTTGCCAAAGAAGTAGGCGGCAATGCTTCCTGTGATACCCAGAAAGCCTAAGAAAGCGGTGTTCATTCTAAGCACGAACTCTAGCTGCCGGGTAAGTAGATCGCTATTGACTTCAGTTTGACCTAGAGCAGGTGGCAATGAGATAGAGACGTACAGCACAGTAATAATTGAGGAGGCCAGGATAAAGAGAGCTGCCCATATGCCAAGCTGCTTTGTAGTGCGCGATCGCCTCTGCCTATCCATCTGCCTATCCAACTGACCAGCTCCTTTATGCTTTTGCCTTTGAAGTAGAGTGTACAATATCCGCGTTTGTACGATGCGATCGCGCACTGTGGCAGAACAATCACAGCACCTAGGAGAGGACGCTAAGCTATTAGGGTTTCCAGAATACATTTTGGCAAAGAGATCTCCGCTGGGAAAAGTCGTCTTTGACAAACCCTACTTTCTTTTAGTTGAGGCTAAGCAGGATAATTTTGAAGCGGCATGGGCACAGTGCTTAGCTGAGATGATCGCAGCTCAGGCAATCAACAGTGCTCCTGAGCTAGTCATTTATGGCATTGCTTCTAACGGTAGTACTTGGCAATTTGGAAAGTTAGAGAAAACGACATTTACGAAAAGTCCTAGACCTAGTAGCATCTACGAGCTGGATAACTTATTCGCAGCGGTTAACTTTGTATTTCAAGCCTGTGAACAGAAGCTTATGTCTCTAGCTGCAACCTAATGAATGGTGAAGAACCAGCTTCGTCCAGATTCTCAGGTTGCTGCAGATGAGCGCTGCTCGGTGTTTTCTATTGATTCTAGGGGCGGACGAACAGACAGATAGAAAGCGATGCCGAGTAGGGGAATGAGGGTGGCGATCCAGAAAAGTGTGGGGTTACTGAGATTGCGTCTAGCCATGTCGTCTTTGAGCAAAGGAGAGACGATGGCGCACAGCATACAAAAGTCTAGGCTCATAACGTGGATGAACTGGCTAGTTTGCCATTGTCTAGCAAAATCGCTCCAGTTGCCGCTGATGACGCCGTAGGTTAACAACAAAAGGCTAGCAAGGGCGATCGCCCGCCCGGTCCAGACAGAATCAACTAGCTTAAGCAAGAATGTCTTTGGCGAATGAAAGGTTGAATCGGGCTGGCGCAGCGCTAGGTAGGGCAGTATCGCGAAAGCGCCGACTGCGAAGCTGACCACGACAAAAGGCCAAGCTGTAATCTTCTGAGATGTACCATCGATTAGCGCTAGGCAAGCATAGATCAGGGGCCATACACCCATCAAATTGAACAAGGCAACAATAGCGGGATTGATCTCTGCCCACTGCCCAGAAGAAAGCCGAACAATTAGATCAAAAGTATCTGGCTGCTGAGGCGGAGCCAATGTGAAGGCATAGAGACTAAATCCTAGCCACAGCGCAGCAAAAAATATTTTTCTGGTCATAAGAATTGAAAGAGATCACTATCGGTCGGTAGATCTTCGTAAGCTTCGCCAAACTAGCTATCTAAAGATTCAAAAGCATTCTTTAAGTTTTAAATGGCAATGTAAACATGCATAAGCATAGAGTTTAATCATTGCTTTAAAGATTATCTTAAGAATTGAACTAAATCTTTCTAGCTTTGGTTTGCTGATTCTATATAGCTTATGCAAATACATGATGTTCTGCGTCTTTACGAAGAGGGTTTTCGAGACTTCATCGGTCTGTCTTTGGTAGGGATAGATTTTAGTGCCCATATCTTGGTAGATGTGGATTTCTCTAATTCGGACCTAAGAGGTGCTAACTTCAGCCGTACCTTTATGACCAATGCCAACTTTACAAACGCTAACCTAACTCAGGCCAATTTACGATTTGCCAAGCTTAACGGTGCTTGCTTCTCACAGGCCAATCTGACTAAGGCTAAGCTGCAGGGCGCATTTGGCGTTCGAGCAGATATGACCAGGGTCAGTGCTAGTGGTGCCAATATGAGCCATATCAATTTGCGTGATGCCAAGCTTAACCAGGCGAACTTGAGCGGCGTGAATTTGACGGGTGCTAACTTACGCAACGCCGCTCTTTCATCTGCGAATTTGGCTTGGACCACGATGAAAGGCGTACGGCTTATTGGCAGTGCGATCGCCCAAACTATCTTCACTGGCACCAAGCTCAACCGAGCATTTTTGAACGGATTGAACTTTGATGGCATGTCGCTTAGTGGCGTGGATTTTAGCGAAGCTCGCCTGCGGGGTGCCAGCTTTCAACGCGCCGATCTGACCGCTGCTAATTTCCGCGAAGCCAGTCTAGAAAACAGCAATTTTAGATGGGCGCAGCTAGCGGGTGCGGACTTTGCCCATGCTCATCTACACCATGCTAGGTTTGCTCAGGCCGATCTTCGCCGGGTCGAACTCGATCGGCAGAACTGGAAAGAAGCTGACATTTCCGGTGCATACTTACAAGAGCTAGGGCTAGTACAGATGCGAATGGCCAGCGCCTATTAGTGAGCTACCTACGATTCAAAGCATTTAGATACAGAGGATTAGAACTTAGCGGCTAGAACTTGGAAGCCGCAAGTGTCTGTTCGTCGTATTTGTATCGGCTGCTGCGATCGGTGATGCCGTATAGGTTAAATGAGATAGTCGGCTCTTCTCCCATCGGGGCGACCTGGTGAACTGCGTTTCCGGTGAAGCCAATGATGTCGCCTGGATACAGAATCTGCTCGCCTACTGGTGAGATCTCTTTGGGGTTGGCGTCGTCCTGCTGCCAAAACGTATTCTTTTCCTGTCCACCGACTATGGCCACAATCCCCCAGGTGGCATGGTTGTGAATGGTAGATTTCGTTCCGGGTGCCCACGTCACCATTTGCACGGTCAAAGGATATTCGTGCTCTCGATAGAGAAAGTTCACTGCCCAGCCTGTTTTTTCGCTTGGCGCTTTGTACTCTAGCTGTAGCCAGTAAGAGCTAATCAGCAGCTTACGCACTAGCGGAATAATCGCCTGCACTCGCTTGGCATCGTTTGGTTCGCGCTCTAGAATGTCCTCCATTTCAGTCAGGAATCGATACATCCGATAGGTGCGTTTTGGCGGCTCGGTCTCGATGGTGCCGAAATTAGTACAGGTGCCGTCGTCAGTGACTAGCCAGTTTTCCATATGAGAACGAAGCATTAGGGCTGCTGAGATCTTGCCACGATCTTAGGAAGAACGACAACTGAAATGAGCTAGGTTATGGGGACTGCGATCGCGATTGCTAATCGTATTGAGATGGGCCTTTGGTCTGTATGGAGTTTTGGCTCGAAGTTTTGGCTCAAAAGCAATCACTACCTAAATCAGTAGCTGCATCAATAGCTGCCGAGTGTTCCCTGTCGCTTGGCCTGACCTTCTGCCCAGCGAAAGAGCAGAGTACCAATGGTGAAGTAGATAACGCCGTTGAGCAGCGCGATCGCCCATCTATCCCAATCCAAACTCTGATTGCGTGCCATCAAATCTCTGAGTAGTCCAGTGCTAGGCAGAATGGGCAGCACGTTGGCAACCAGCCGCGCTGGCCCGGTCCAATCTTCAGTCGGGGTCGCCAACAAGAAGAATAGAACAAACTGAAACATGCTCAGCACCTGCTGCACTTTCTTTAGCACCAGAGCAAAGGAACCAATAAAAAACGCCAGGCCATAGGCGCTGAGCAGCAGCGTGATTAACGGCAGCAGCAGCATTGGCGGAAAAGCAATCTGACTGCCAGTCATAGCGATGATGATTGCCAGCACCGCTAGGATCAACAGCAGGCGAAGTGTCAAGCTGGCAATTGCCCGTGCTAAAAACACCTTAGGCGCTCCAAATGGCGATAGAAAGACCTGCTCTAACGTGCCGGTTCGCGCTTCCATCTGCAGGTTAGTCGCGATGTCATTGACGATATAGACCACCAGCGTCCAAATTACATAGCCAACCACAATCGCATCTAATCGGTCGCCGAATGCTCCTCCACTAGATCCAGTCATGTACTGAGCGCCGACAAAGATGCCATAGAAGACAGCGGTCAAGATCACGACGCCACCAATGACTTCAGAAGGGTAGCGTAGGGTTTGCACCCAGGTACGCTTGAATTCGCCGATGAATAAATCGATCATAGTGACGGGTTTGTGGAGGCTTATTGTTATGAAGCCTGACTATAAGGGTTTACTGCTTGACTAGCTGCAAGAAAATGTCGGTCAGGTTAGCTCGCTCTTGGCGAATCTCTACGATGGGTAGCGGGTCTAAAATGCTAAGAATCTTGTAGAGTGTGGCGGACGCTAGGCGCTTGTCACTGTCTGAAGCTGCTGCCTCGGGATAGTAGGAAATGTAGCTGTCACCGACCGTCGCGCCCAGCGATGCGATCGCCTCTCGTCTACTAGTATCTAGTCGCCCTTCAATCTCGATGTAATACCCTGCGTCCTTAGAAAATTGGCGAATCAGCGCCTGGGTCGGCTGCTCTGTGATAATGCGGCCTTCGCGAATAATGGCCACTCGATCAGAAAGAGATTCGGCCACGCTGAGCTGATGGGTCGTCAGTAGAATCGCACAGCCAGACTCTGCTACCTGTCGAACGAGCTGTTTGACGGTTTCACCTGCTTCTACGTCTAGGCCCAGGGTGGGTTCGTCCAGCAGTAGCAAATGCGGCTGATGGATTAAGGCAACTGCGATCGCAATCTTTTGCTGCATCCCGCGCGAGAGCTTTTGAACCGCGACATTTCGCCTTTCGACTAGGCCAAAGGTTTTGAGCAGATCCATCCCACGCGACTTTGCCAGCTTCCTCGGCATTTGGCGCAGTACCCCAAAGTATTCCAGGTTTTCTAGCGGTGTCAGTCGCCAGTACAGATTCCGATTGCCTTCTAGCACTGCGCCAACGCCCTGAAGCGCCTGTGGATTTCGGTGGGGATCTTTGCCCGCAATTTCTACTTTGCCAGCGTCCGGGCGAATCAGCCCGGCAATCATCTTGATCGTTGTTGTCTTACCCGCCCCGTTAGGCCCCAAAAAGGCCAATACTTCCCCCGGCGCGATTTTAAGCGAAACATCGCGTACTGCCTCAAACCGCTGTTTGCCCCGGCCATAGCTTTTGTTGAGCGCTTCAGAGACAAGCGCGAATCTCGGTAGTGATCGCAAATCGGCACTGAGACTATGAGACACCGATGGCATAGCGAAAGAAAACCAAAAAGTATTAAAAACCTGTCAGACGTGTATGCTAACGCGCTGACGCTGAAAAAAAATCGTACGTAGAAATATGTATGACCGAACCTTACACAATGTTAATAATCTGTTAACATTTATTCACAAATTGTAGTTTTTCTGTTTGGTCGTCATCATGACGGCTTCGAGACGACTAAACCATCACGCTGTTAGCAGGACCTCAAACCATCAGTATGACTTCTTTCGATTTTCGCGACACCTTAGAGACTTTCAAGAATGAGTCTCTATGTATGCAAGATCTCAGCAGGCTACTAGACGCCCATTTCAGACAAAGAATTCAAAACTGGCCCGGCTTCTGCTTTTCTTTTATCGATCAGGCTTTTTTGATCTGGGGCGGGCTGACACTAGTTATCTTTCTAATGGGTCAGTTTTCGTCGGTTAGCTGGATGACGCAGGCCACGTTCGATGCCGCTTTGACGGGCGTGGGTATTGCCAGTACGTCGGGTCTAACCTGGACTTTGATCGACGACGAGCGATTGAACTGGGTGATCTTTATGTGGGCCGGGCTGATGTCGGTCGGCATGGTAGTGACGGCCTGTGGGATCTATGGATGTATCAGTGCCATTATGGTGAGCCTTTGTCCTTTGTGGATGGGGCTGTGTGCGCTGGGCTATGGCGCAATGGCAGTGGGTATGCGATCGCATGCTTTTACAGCCGCCTGCCTAGTCCATACGCTGGCAATTGCGCTGCTATATCATCAGCCTAGCTGGCAATATCTCACTACTGGCTTGGTGATCTCGCTGACCTTAGTATTTTTCTCGGTAGTTCCTTGGGATATGCAGACCGATGAGGTAGATACCCCTGCCTAAGGCTACAGATACTCAGGTCACAAAAGCTATTCGACTGGCTTTTTGGCTAGCCGTTTGGGTAGATGAAGCGTGTAGCGCTCACCGTCGAAGGTAAGGACGGGCTGCTGTGGATCGGTGGGTGTGGGCAGATCGATGGATGTGGGTGATTCGCTGATAAATGGTGAGGCAGGTTCCTGGTCGGACTCTGCGATCGCTCCAAAGGTAGACCCGGTGGTCGCTTCAGAGAAGAAACGCGATCGCAAGCTATCAGAGGCGGTTTGTAAGGCTGAGTTAGAGACTGCCAAATCAGCTGCAGGCCAGTCTATAGACTGATCGGATGCGAGAGACTGAGCGGACAAGAGCCGATCGAGCGCCTGCTGATCGAGCGTAAATTCGTCAGCCGCTGATAGGCTGGCCGTATTGATAGCCGTACCCAAAGGCTCTAGTACCTGGGCAACCTCTGTCTGCTCTGCCAAAGAATCGGTCGAAGAAACCAGCGTGCCTAGCCCATTAATCAGCTCGCGAACCTGGCGGCGCAGCTCTGGATCGCCAGTCAATTCATCGACATCAGCCATCACCTTTTGAGCACTCGACAGCGCATCTCTAGCCGATTCTAAAGTTTGCTGAATCAGCACTAGATTAGCTGGCGTATTTAGCGAGGCCGTGACCGCGCCCAAATCTTCAGAAGCCTGAGCGGCATTGAGCAGTAGCACCTCTAGATTACCGATAAGTTCGCCACTCTGAATCGTTGGCCCTAGCACGTCAGCGGCATTTCGCAATTGCAGACTTGTCGCCTGCAAATTACCTAGCGTATCTACTAACACGAGCCGATTCTCGCCGATCAGGCCATTGATATCGTTTGCCGTCAAAGAGAACTGCTCGACCGTACTCTGAATCTGGAGCGCTGCCCCGGTTGCCGCCCCGGTTGCCGTTCGAGCCGCCGCCAAGATCGAAGGCAGTTCGCCGCTGACAGTCTGCGTCAGTTGCGTGGCTTCTTGGGTGAGTATGCTGGCTTGAGCAGTGGCTGCAGACACGTTTTGCAATACGACCTTTAGCTCTTCTATAACCTCTGGGTCGGCGTAGAGATCCATCAGGTTAGTCGTTGAGCGCAAGAGCGCTTCGTAGCTAGGACCAATTTCTCCTTCTAGGCGATCGCCATCGCAAAGAATCACACTGCTATCACACGTTCGGTCTTGGGGAGAGATCTCTGCTGCCGCTGCAGAAAGTTCAGTTAGGGGCGTAATTTCCACAGAAACTTCGCCAATTAAGCCCGACTCTACCGTCTCTACTAGCACCTCGCTAGGAATTCTTAGCTCTCTAGCAGTGATCTCTAGCCCGACTTCTACGGCGTTAGACTGCGGCGTAATCGACATCACCCGGCCCACAGAAACCCCTCTGTACATAACAGGCGTACCAATTTGTACGCCCATCGTGTCCTCAAATTCAGCCGTTAATTTGTAAGGGCGATTTGCTGGATTAAAGCCACGCAGCCACAGGACTAGCCCTCCAAACAAGCCAATCCCTAACAAAATCAGCAGTCCTACAGAGCCTTCTCGAATTGTTCGTGCCCGCATGAATCTTTTATCCTCCTACGTGGATTGGCCCTTGCACTTGAGCACTAAAAAACTGACGCACAAATGGGTTGTCTGTGGTGTCGATTTCTTCGACACCACCGCTCCACTGTACCTGCCCACCGTGTAGAAAAATAACGCGATCGGCAGTGCGACGAATCGTACTTTCCTGATGAGTGACAATGAGGTAAGACTGACAGGTCTGTTCGTTGTGAAGATCGCGGATCAGATCTTCGATGACGGTTGACGCGATCGGATCTAGCCCTGCTGTCGGCTCATCGTACAGCAAAAGGCCGGGCCTATCTGCTGGGCTCTTAGGATTGGACATCACGGCTCTAGCAAAGCTAACGCGCTTACGCATGCCTCCCGATAGCTCTGCTGGGTAGCGATCGGCAATATCAGGTAGGCCCACTACAGCTAAGGCTTGAGCGACCAGCGATTTAATTTCACGGCGCGAGAGATTAGAGTGCTGATACAGTAAGAAGCCAACGTTTTCTTCTACTGTCAACGAGTCGAACAGTGCCGCCTGCTGAAAAACCATACTAATGCTAAATGGATCGGTCGCATCTTCTATCAGCCC
>NZ_JADEXO010000210.1 GCF_015207105.1 cf. Phormidesmis sp. LEGE 11477 | reverse complement strand
CGGGGTTTGAGTAGTAACGGAACAGAAAACCCCGCTAAGGCTGCAACCTTTAATACGTATAGCTTCTAGCCCTCAAAATTGGCAGCATCCTGAGGAATCATCTTCAGACAAGGATTGATTTCATCGAACTCAGCGTCCTCGGGGTCAAAGTAGCCCCCGGCCCATTCAAGCAGTGCTTCATGTTCGGGATGCTCAGTATCTTGAACGGCCTCTACAAACTCCTGATAGCCCCAGGTGCCCCCACAGTCCTCAGGAGGGCAGGCGCGCTTAGCCTTAATGCAGACAGGATAGTCGAGGTCAGTCTCAGCGGTCAGTACCTTTTCGACTAAGACCTCATGCTCCCAAGAGTCACCAAAGTCATAAAGGTAGGAAAACTTAAACTTCTCTGCTGGAATAAAGCTGGTCAACTTGACCGACCGCTCATCCTCAGGCTCTAGTTCTGCAAACCCTAGTTCTGGCATCGGTACGCCATACTCCTGACCGTGAATCGTAAACGAGTGCAGGTGAGAGTTTGTCCAGCCCATAGAGAGCTGAATGACCCAGTGTAGGTGACTCAACGTGACGTCACTGCGTACCAACACCCGTCGCCAGATCGGTGGCCGAATACCCGTGAGCGTAATCTTGAGCTGGTAGACAGACTGAGCTTTTTTACGAGGAGCCATTTTAGATTTTGAGGGTTGAAAATCAGGATGAGCTTGCCGGTGCCGTTTGACGATCTCAGTGACTGTCGTTTTGCTGAGCTTCAAGTCATGGGCAATGGTGCGATAGGAAACCTTATCTTCCACCATCTGTATCACCTGCGGCGCGAGCCGGTCAGACTTCGTGCGTTGCCCCAGCTGCCTGCCTAAGACCTTTCCCCTAGCCTTCGCAGCAGCTAGCCCAGAGCGCACCCGCTCACTGACTAAATCGCGCTCAAACTCGGCCAGCGCCGCCATTAGCTGAGCAATCAGTTTTCCTTGAGGCGTGGCCAAATCGAACTGAAGCCCAGTTTGCGCAATCAGAGAAACATCCCAGTTCTGCAACTCCTGAAGCGTCTGAATGAGATCCAGGGTGCTGCGCCCCCACCGGGTCATTTCTGTCACTAAGATGGCGTCAATCTTTCGCGCCTGCGCCAGCTCCATCACCTTTTGTCGTTCAACCCGATTCTGTTTTGTGCCTGAAGCAGTCTCCTTCCAAACGCCAACAACTTTGAAGCCAGCTTTCTTGGCATAGAACAACAAGTCTTGCGATTGTCTCTCACAAGATTGGTCTGTTGTTGAGACGCGACAGTAAATTGCGACCGTTTTTTGTACCAATTAAACCCCTCGGGAAATAGAGGGCTGAAACCCTTGCTGTGCCGTTCCGTTTTAGCGTACCAATCAGACTATACTCTAAATGGTACAGAATGATAGTAACAATCTGTTGCTTTTTCCTCTATGCCCGTTCGATTCCTAACTGAGCAACAACAACAGCGCTATGGACGCTATCAGGGAGCACCAACTGATGTTCAACTTGACCGCTATTTCCATTTAGATGATGCTGACCGCCGATTGGTGCGGGCGCGGCGCGGTGACCATAATCGTCTAGGGTTTGCGGTGCAGCTGAGCACGGTTCGATTCTTGGGCACCTTCCTACTCAATCCGATTGAGGTACCGCCCAACGTCGTTGACTATTTGGCGCAGCAGCTAGAGGTCAACAGCACGAGTGGTCTATCGGTGTACCTGGAACGAGAGAACACCCGCTGGGAGCACACAGACATTATTCAGCAACGCTATGGCTACCAGAATTTCAGCGCTCAGCCTGAACACTGGCGGTTTATCCGTTGGCTCTACGCCCGTGCTTGGGTAGGAACAGAAGGCCCTAGCGTTCTCTTTGATATTGCCACAGCTCAACTGCTGGAGCAGAAAATTTTACTGCCCGGTGTCAGCGTCTTAGAACGCTTGGTGGCAAGCGTGCGAGAGCGAGTGGCACATCGGGTCTGGAAGTTGCTGTCACGCTTGCCATCCGACGAGCAATGCCAACGGCTAGATGCCATTCTCCAAGTGGATACGGATGTGAGGCAAACTGTTCTTGATCAGCTGAGACGTTCACCGACGCGCCATAGCGCCCCGGCGCTGGTGGCCGCGCTCCATCGGTTGAAGCGAATACGGGCAATTGGCGTGAGCGATCTGGTGCTGCCTAATGTTCCACCCAGTCGGTTGAAGATGCTGTCGCGAGCAGCTTTTACGTCACGAGCCCAAACTATTCAGCGAATGCCGACAGCCCGGCGGATGGCGACACTGTTGGCTTTTGTTCATGACGTCGAAGCAACGGCTCAAGATGATGCGTTGACCGTGCTGGAGCTGCTTACCAAAGAGTTGTTGTCGAAATCGGCTAGTCAGGGCAAGAAAGAACGACTGCGAACGCTCAAAGATCTAGATGCCGCTGCGCTGACCTTGAGCGCAGCCTGTGCCATTCTCATAGAGCCAGAGAAGGAGACGATTCAGCTGCGTGAGGCAATATTTGCTCAGGTTTCTTCAGAGCAGCTGGCTGCTGCTGTGGAACAGGTAGAGTCCATTGCCCGCCCACCCGATGACCAGTACTATCCTGAGATTCTAAGTCGCTGGCGCACCGTGAGGTTGTTCCTGCCAACGCTGTTGAATACGATTAACTTTCAGGCAACTCAGGCAGGACAGCCGATTCTAGCAGCGGTGACCTTTCTCAAATCGATTGAGGGCAAACGCAAGCCTGTCATGACGCCTGCGCCTTTGGCGATTGTTAGCAAAGGCTGGTTGCGCTGGGTCTGTCCGACGGCGGGTGAAATTGATCGCCGCGCTTACACCTTCTGTGTGTTGGAACAACTGATGAATGGCCTACGTTGCCGGGATTTGTATGTCTCTCCGAGTGTGCAATGGAGTAACCCACAGGAGAAGCTGTTCCAAGGCCGTGAGTGGGTAGCGGTGCGGAGCCAGGTCTGTCGCACATTGAATCTTGCCCCCCAGCCTGATGAGAAGCTGACGCAGCTAAAGCAGCAGCTTAACGATGCGTACCACCGTGCGGCGCAGAACCTGCCGACGAATGACGCAGTGCAGATTGTTGAGGACGAAAGCGGACGCCCCTCGCTGACTATCAGCCCGCTAGAGAAGCTGGAGGAGTCTGAAAATTTGCGATCGCTTAGGGCGCAGGTGAGCGCCCTACTGCCTCGGGTGGATCTCCCTGAGGTACTCCTAGAGATCCACGAAAGAACAGGGTTTCTCGACGCTTTTAGCCATGCCCATGAGGAAGGGGCTCGCGCTGATAATGTCACCACTAGCTTGTGCGCTGTCCTGGTAGCGATGGCTTGCAACATCGGGATTAGACCTTTGCAGCGCAAGGACACGCCTGCTTTAACGAAGCACCGCTTAGCTTGGATAAAACAACACTACATTCGGGCTGAAACGCTGGTTGAGTCGAATGCTTGTTTGGTGAATGCACAGAAAAACGTCACCATTGCTCAAGCTTGGGGTGGCGGTGAGGTTGCTTCTGCCGATGGCCTACGGTTTGTGGTGCCGGTGAAGACGTTGAATGCTGGCCCTAATCGTAAGTATTTCAGCAGTGGGCGGGGCATCACCTACTACAACTTCGTGTCAGATTTGTTCGCCGGGTTTCACGGCCTGGTAGTGACTGGGACACTGAGAGATTCTTTGGTGGTGCTCGTCGGGCTACTGGAGCAGCGGACAGGGCTTAGGCCGCGTGAGCTGATGACCGATACGGCTGGATACAGCGATATTGTCTTTGGTCTGTTCTGGTTACTGGGCTATCAGTTCAGTCCGCGTTTAGCTGACACTGGCGCAGCCAGGTTCTGGCGACTTGACCCGAAGGCTGACTATGGCGTACTTGATGGCATCGCCCGACAGAAGGTGAAGGTGCATCTGATTGAAAACTTGTGGGATGACATGCTGCGGGTGGCCGGGTCACTGAAGCTCGGCAAGGTCAGTGCGCTTGAGATCATGCGGGTACTGCAAAAGGGCGGTAAGCCTTCCACGTTAGGCAAGGCGATTGGGGAACTGGGCCGGGTGGCCAAGACGCTGTATCTACTGAACTACATCGATGATGAGGCTTATCGGCGTCGAATTCTGATTCAGCTCAATCGGGGGGAGGGACGGCACAGTTTGGCTAGAGCGATCTGTCATGGCAACAAAGGCGAGATTCGGCAGCGCTATCGTGAGGGGCAAGAAGATCAGCTTAATGCGCTGGGGCTCGTCACTAATGCCGTCATCCTCTGGAACACTTTGTACATGGATAGAGCCCTTGATCACCTGAGAGCACAAGGGCTAGAGGTCAACCCTGAAGATGCTGCTCGGTTATCGCCTCTAGGTCACATTCACATCAATATGCTCGGGCGCTATTACTTCGAGCTGGCTGAGACACTTAAAGAAGGTGGGTTCAGGCCATTACGGAACCCTGATGACCCAAATGAGCCTTTTTACTAGGCTTAAAACCCAGCGGTAGAGAGGGCTCTGGCCTTAGCGTGGTTTTCTGTTCCGTTACTACTCAAACCCC
>NZ_JADEXO010000209.1 GCF_015207105.1 cf. Phormidesmis sp. LEGE 11477 | reverse complement strand
CGCTCCTACGCTTAGCGTACTTCAGAAGACTCTCAGACTTCCACTTTCGTTCGTTGCGACGGCACTCTCTGCTCTAGGGGATTTGGGTCTACCGCTCCTACCTCTAAACATACAAGGGGACGGAAACTTTACTCCTCAAACATTGAAAACGCTACTGCTTTAGTTCAAATTCCACTACCCCGCAAGGGGACGGAAACAAGAAGATGGGTGCAATTTTAGCGCCTAGAATGTATCGTTCAAATTGGGTACATCCCACTTTTGCAGAGGTAAGAATACCAGCTACATAGGAGCGTTAGGCCGCCGATGCATAAGTTAGCATCGAGAATGCACCGTTGAGATAGGCACAGCGCTGATTCAACACCTGCGGCACATTCTCCCGGTTCCACTGCGCCCCTGTCAGCTTGACTCGCGCGGCAATCTGTTTGATGCCTGCCTCAATCTCACCCGAGCCAATTGAGTCTCCTATCCACCAGTAATAATCGTAGTTCACGAGGCGGTGTCGGTGTTTTTGTAAGTAAGCCATAAACTGCTCAGCATGGTCATCACGGCATTCTTCTAGTCGTGCAATAGCTGTTTCCACTTTGCCTTCCCAAAGCAGCTCTTCAAGTTCAAGCAACTGGTCTGTTGAACTGTCCACTTTGGCTAAGTTCTCCATCAGGTGATACCAATCGAGAATCTCTCGCCGCTGCGATTTTGTCCCAATCTCAGCGACGATGTTCCAGACGCCATCATGACCATCGCCGAGGCAGGTCACAGTATCAGCTAAGGGTTGTCGATTCGCCCAGTCAATCAGGGTTGAGTTATCTCGAAAGCTCGCACTGATTATCTGTTGATGTAGCTTGATAGCCTTGTAGTCGCGCCACTCGCAGGGCCTGTCCTGCGGTGTTCTCAATCGTACTTTGCCGCCATCGACACTCAGCTCTTCTACTGGGTTTTGAGCCGTCGTTGGGCGCAAGTCCTGACGATGGACTAATCGCTGCTGGGTACTGTGCCCAACGCGCTGTCCGGTGAGTATTGCGGCGAGGTTCAGCGGCGGGTAACACTCTCAATGCGATTTCTTTCCCGACAGTCCGCGCGATTCACTAGACGAGAGGCTCTGCCAACGCATAGGCTGGATAGTTGTCGCCAACCGCCTTCCGTGATCGCCCCTCATGAGTCCAGCTCTTTCCATCGTTGCCAGCCTTTCCTCCGATGTTCGTCAAGATATCGGCGTCCAAGTCCTATCGAGATCTCGACCCATCAGCGACATCGCCGCGACGCACCAAGTGAGTCGAAAGTTCGTCTACCAGCAGGGCGATAAAGCACAGCAGGCTCTGGATGAAACTTTTGCGCCGTCCAAAGGCGATGATGATGTTCTGTTTCAGCTACCAGTGACCAAAAACTGGCTATTTCAGCTAATTTTGGGCTTGGTGCTGATCTGCCACAGCTCCTATCGCGGCATCGTCGAACTGTTTCGCGATCTCTTCGATGTGTCGATCAGCGTCGGCACCGTCCACAACCGACTGCAAGCGGTCACTGAAAAAGCCGCTGAAATCAATCAAAGCCAAGACCTATCGGGCATTGAGGTGGGTCTTCAAGATGAGATATATCAGTCGGATAAACCCGTGCTAGTGGGTGTCGATGCAGCCTCCACCTACTGCTACCTCCTACAGAGCGCAGACCACCGTGATGAAGACACCTGGGGCTTTCATCTACTGGATGTGATGGCGCAAGGCTTCGAGCCGAAATATACCATTGCAGATGGTGGCAGTGGCCTACGAGCAGGCCAAAAAGCAGTGATGCCAGCAGTGCCCTGCCACGGCGATGTGTTTCATATCCAGCAGCAGTTTGAACAGGTCGCTAATAGTCTAGCCCGCCAAGCCCAAGGGGCCACGACGCGGCGCATCAAACTGGAAGAAAAAATTGCCCAGGCTAAGCTAAAAGGCAAGATAACCCAAAAGCTGACCATCCAACAGGTGAAAGTTAACCGCCGAGAGCGAGGATTAGTCGCTCGTGCCCGAGATGTCAAGATTCTCCTACAGTGGTTTGAGCATGATGTGATGGCATTAGCTGGGCCAGACCTAGCCGTGCGGCAGGAACTCTTTGACTTCATTGAGATAGAACTCAAACAGCGAGCAGGCAAGCAATATCCGTCCATCCGAAAGCTGAGGAAGGCACTGCATAACCAGCGCGACCAGCTATTGGCATTTGCGGGTGTTGTTGACCAGAAACTGACAAAGATTGCGAGAGATTTTGAGCTGCCGCTACAGGCCGTACGCGACGTCTGCCTGCTGCATCGAAAATCGCCTACCTCTAGTGCTTACTGGACACGATGGAATCAGCTACATGCTCAGCTTTCAGTGAAGTTTCATAGGTTGATGGCAGCGGTTGATGAAGCACTTAAAACAACACCCAGAGCCAGCTCGATGGTGGAAAATCTCAACTCTCGCTTACGTAATTACTTTTTCCTCCGACGAAGTCTCGGGGATTCCTATTTGAGCTTGCTCCAATTTTTTGTCAACCACCGCTGTTTTCTCAGGTCTCGGGTGCCGGAACGGGTGGGGAAAAGCCCCAAGCAATTGCTAACTGGCCAGCCCCATCCACATTGGGTGGAGTTGCTGGGTTTCGAGCGCTTTCAGAGGACGTAGGCACTGACGAAATCAGCCAGATAAACCATCGCTGAGGATGGTTCACTTTGTGCTGCGAGTGTTACCTAAAATCGACCAAAACTGAACCACGCCCGATCGCTCTGCTGGATATAACTGACCGTGACCTATTAGCATGAAAGCAACAAAGAAGGGGGCGATCGCACTTCCGTAGAAAAACAACTGGACAACGATGGCGGTAGCAACAGGTAGAGACAAGCGCTTTCTCGCAAGTGTGTTTACGAGTAATCACATCATCACAGCGGCACAACAAGCAAGCACTAGCAGCGATTACAGACTGCTCTAGTACCCTGCCTCGCCCCCTCTAGCTCAGTCAGTGACGGCAATGAGAAAGGGGCAATCACGCTTCTATCAATCAGCGCTAAGGGCAGCAACGGTGGGAAGCCAGAAAGCCAGAAATCATACAAGGCGATCACGCAATCGAGGACGGTACAGCGGCGGGCCATGCTTGCACCAAACTCATTGAAGCAAACTACTCACAGTCCCGATAGGGGCAGTCCATGACTCATGACCTCATTCGATAAAGCAGAGGACGCATCACACACTTCTTTGGTTCACGACCCTTCGCACCTCACTGTCTTCCGATGACTCACGAAGACCCTCTGAGAGCAATAGCTCTTTCATCTGCTCGAAGTAGCTCGTTAGTGTCTCCTGCTTAGGCCGTTCATCTGCAATCTGTGCCTCTTGCTCATAGCGCTCTGTAGCAATTCTTTCCTCAGGTAAAAAGAAGTCCCGGCGGTTAGCCGGGGCACCCTAAACGAGATGTCTAAAGCCTTCAATCGTGAATCTATTAGTATTTATAGCAATTCCATTCTTTTCTTTCCTCGCCGCAATGAAGATGGCCTCACTCGAAAGAAAATATGTACTTATGAAGTATGGGGCTGCATACGGGATGATCGTTGTTATCACCTCGATTTTTGGTTCTTGCACAGGCGGCACGAGCGGCACGGGCGGTAACAATGGCCCTTATACCTTGCGATGCACTAGAGCTGATGGAAGTAGTGAAGTATTGAGTAACAGGACATCTAATCCTTGTTCTGATTCTTCAGTTTGCAGTTGCAGAAAGATTTAGCGCACAGTGGACTACTGACTATCTGCTGAGCCTGAATCTAGTCACTTGTCTCATTACCACGCTGCCCAGTCTGTAGGCGGCGCTGGTAAAGCTGGTGGGCGATCGCTTCTATTTGCCTCTGTTTTCTCACTGGTCGCTTTGTCTGCCACGTCCACTTCAGTCCTCTTAGCTTCATCTTCAGTCCCACCGCTATCCACCTCATCCACTGAAGTCGATTAACGCATGGAAAGAGCAATCGTGGCGAGGAAAAGAGGGGGTGATCGCAATCGGCAGTCAATGATGATAATTCTCGTACGAATTTAAAAACAGCCTAGACAGGCCAGTCTCAAGGGAATAGGAGGCGATCGCTCTACCCAGTACACAGACAATTGAGTATCCCAGCATTTTCAGATTCTATATAGAATACGAAATAATATAGATGTGGCAAGAACGAGGGCGATCGCTCGGCTATTTAGACAATGGACCCGGCCTGCTTCAACTGGGCACCAGCACTAACAGCTAGAAAACTAGAAAACCTGAACTATGCAAGGTGGCCTCACTGCCGAGGACAGTGCAGCGGTAAAGTGAAAGGCAATCGCTCTATGGAGGGTTGCGTGACAAGGATAGTCACGTTGAGAATTAGCAGCAGCGTCCGGCACTGGCAACGACAGCGATAGCAGCGATGGAAAAAACTGTAGTGACCCCCAAATTTAGGACAGCAGCTAGAGAGAGTAATCTAGAGTCCATAGGGGGCAAGCATCATGGCAAACAAGCAAAGAAACTACAGCAGCGAATTTAAGGCCAAAGTCGTCCTAGAGG
>NZ_JADEXO010000077.1 GCF_015207105.1 cf. Phormidesmis sp. LEGE 11477 | reverse complement strand
GCATAGAAATGTATCCGATGCTAGCGCTGCGATGCGGCTAACTGACTATTTAAAACGAGTGATATAAAGCTGATAAATTAAGCTGACTCAATCCTTTCTTAATAGTCTAAAAGCAACTAAACATTGTGAAGCCTGTCACAGGGTCTAGAGGAAAGACGCCTCAGACGGCCCACTCTACCAAGCGTAGATGGCTATCTAAGGCAAACAATTATCCTCTAATCATCACGAGTTTAGGCTTTGTCTAATCTAGGGCTTGCCTTAGAGAAACTGACAGCTTGTTAACTTTCGCAAAAATTGTTTACAAGCACGATCAAGCTGTTCCCAACGCTCTGTTCCCAACGCTCTGTTCCCAACGCTCTGTTCCCAACGCTCTGTTCCCAACTCTCTACGGTTAGGCTCTACGCCTAGATACTCTCTTTCTTTTTAAAATTAGCGGGTTTGCTGTGACCAGACGCGAGTCGGCAGGCCCCAAACATAGATGAAGCCCTCGGCTGCTCTATGGTCAAATTTGTCGTTGCTACCGTAGGTGGAAAGCTCGTCTGTGTAGAGCGCATTCTTTGACTTGCGCCCGGCCAAGACCGCGTTACCTTTGATCAGTTTGATGCGAACGGTGCCAGAGACACGCTCTTGGGTTTGTAGGATAAAGGCATCTAGCGCGGATTTGAGCGGGCTGTACCAGAGGCCGTTGTAAATCATTTGGCCATAGGACTGCTCAATGTTGCGTTTGTACTGAGTGACATCGCCAGTGAGCGTGAGGCTTTCTAGATCGCGATGGGCGGCAATGAGCACAAGTAGGGCAGGGGCTTCGTAGATTTCACGCGATTTGATGCCGACCAGTCGATTTTCGATCATGTCGATGCGGCCAATGCCATGGCGACCAGCAAGTTCATTTAGCTGGGTAATCAGTGCCACTGGAGAAAGTCCTTCACCATTGAGGCTAGTGGGAAGGCCCTTTTCAAAGCCAATTTCGACGTATTCGGGTTCGTCTGGTGTATCTGCGATCGCACTAGTCATCACAAACACTTCTTCAGTCGGCTCTGTCCACGGATCTTCTAAGGGGCCAGCCTCGATAGAGCGTCCTAGCAAATTACGATCGATGCTGTAGGGCGAGGATTTCTTGACTGGGAAAGTGAGGCCAAACTTTTCGCCATAGGCCATCGCTTCTTCGCGGCTCATGCCCCACTCGCGGGCGGGTGCTAGCACTTTTAGTTCGGGGTTGAGCGCGGCGATCGCCACGTCAAAGCGCACCTGGTCATTGCCTTTGCCAGTGCAGCCATGGGCGACCGCATCGGCACCATACCTTTCCGCCGTATCCACTAGCAGCTTGGCGATCAGCGGACGGGCGAGCGCGGTCGATAGCGGGTAGCGATTTTCGTAGAGGGCGTTAGCCTGAATTGCTGGAAAAGCGTAGTTAGTGATAAAAGGCTCGGTCACATCAGTGACGACCGATTCAGCAGCGCCACAGTCGAGCGCTTTCTGGCGAATAGGCTCTAGTTCATCGCCTTGCCCCAGATCAGCGGCTAGGGTAATCACCTCTTTTACACCGTATTCCTCTTTGAGGTAGGGAATACATACCGTAGTATCTACTCCACCCGAGTATGCCAAAACGACTTTGTCTGCGCGGCCCATATCTGTTTGTATCCGATTTAGAAAGTGATCAAGCTTCATAGTATTGCAGTGTCGGACACCCGTCGAAAGCCGATAGCGAAACAATGAAATAGAATATGAGGAAACGAAAACATTGCACCTATATATTCTTCAGCATGTTCTTCAGCGTCGTCATTCCGACCTATAACCGCCAGCCCATTCTAGAAAAGTGCCTGAGAGCGATGGAAAATCAGGCACTACGTCCTGATGGCCCGGTGGAGGGATATGAAATCGTCTTGGTAGACGATGGCTCAACCGATGGCACGGTGGAATGGATTCAGGCTAGTTCAGATGAATTTCCGCACGTGGTTCTGTACGAACAGGATCATGAAGGGGCTGCGATCGCCCGCAACTTCGGTGTCCAACAGGCAAAAGGTGACACCATTATCTTTATCGACAGCGATCTGGTCGTTCTAGATAGGTTTTTGCAGCATCATGCCGATGCTCTAAGCGCTGCCTATGAAAAAGGCAACGAGCGCGTGTTCACCTATGGACGAGTGGTCAACACCTGCAATTTTGACCATCCCACCTCAGAGCCGTTCAAGGTAACCGACTATTCACGCGCCTTTTTTGCCACTGGCAATGTCGCTATTCAAAAGCGCTGGCTGCTAGAGGCAGGGCTATTCGACGCGCAGTTTACTCAGTATGGCTGGGAGGATCTAGAGCTAGGCGTTCGGCTGAAGAACAACGGCCTTTCCTTGATCAAATGCCCAGAGGCAGTGGGCTATCACTGGCATCCGGCTTTTTCTGTAGAAGAGCTGCCAGAGCTAATTGACAAAGAGATTCAGCGGGCGCGGATGGGAGTGGTCTTCTATCAGAAGCATCCAACTTTGGATGTGCGTCTGATGATTCAGATGACTTGGCTGCATCGGTTACTCTGGGGCACGCTGTCTTTGGGAGGGGCGCTGAATGAACGTACGCTCGGACCGACATTAAACTGGCTAATCAAGCGGGGCTATCCCCAGCTATCTCAAGAGCTGAGCCGAATATTTTTGAACTGGTATAACGTTAATGCGGTGTATGCGGCTTATCGAGAAGGGGGCTTCAACTCTGCTCAACCTTCTAGTGAGTAGTCATAAGCAGTAAAGGAGGAAGCTATGGCAGATGATGCGATTCGACTGTTTCAGATGCTGGTAGAAGCCGGGGCAAAGCCAGGAGAAGATTTTTCTTATAACCTGCAAACGGCATCGGCTGAGATCAGCGATCGCGCTTTTGAAATGCTCCAGGCCGCCTATCCAGACATCAACTGGTCTAGCGTCTGTGAGCGGATCAACGTCGATCCTGCTATCCCGGTCGAGGCGCTAAACCGCTATCTGGGCGTAGAGTTTACCGAACAGATTTTGACTCGCATAGAGCAGCGCATCAGCGAGCTGCCGCCGATGCAGGCAACCTGGTATTTGCAGCAGGTGCTCGGCGGCGTAGAGCATCGCACCAAAATACCGCTGTACATGCTGCTACAGCGGCGCATGTCTCTAGATAAGCAAATGTGGCTAGAGCGGCTTTTGCGCCAGCCAGCCGATCCTTGCTATGTGTGGATGAGTGATCTGGTCGAGGCGGCAGGCGGCGATCCAGAAGACGTAGAATTTTCGGGCGATGAGGCCACGATGACCCAAGCGGGATTAGCGCTGCTGACGGCTGTGTGGGACGGCGACTATGACATTGTGGCAGAAGAGGTTGACGCTGAAGATGTCGTTAGTGAAGACTCTAGTACCGAAGACCATAGTACCGAAGACTCTTGAACAGCTATCTCTAAGCCAAGACCGCTGCTGGCATCTTAGTCAAGACTTCTACCCCAGATTTAGTCACCGCTAGCGTATGTTCAAACTGGGCAGACAGCGTGCCGTCTTTGGTGACAGCCGTCCACTGGTCTTCTAGCAGCTCTACTTCGTGGGAGCCTTCGTTTAGCATCGGCTCGATGGTGAAGACCATACCAGGGCGAATTTTCTTGCCCTTACCTGCTACGCCATAGTGGGGCACCTGGGGCTCTGCGTGAAAAGTGCGATGGACGCCATGTCCAACAAAATCGCGCACTACTGCAAACCCTTCTGACTCGGCGTAGGCTTGAATCGCCGCGCCAATATCGCCAATGCGGCCACCGATTTTAACTGCTTCAATCCCTTTCCACATTGACTTTTCAGTCACTTCCACTAGCTTGCGAGCACTAGGCGATACCTCACCCACCATGAAAGTGCGAGAGCTATCACCGTGATAGCCGTTCAGCAGCGGCGTGACGTCTATATTGATAATGTCGCCTTCTTGCAAGATATCCTTTTTGTTAGGAATGCCGTGACAGACCACTTCGTTGATGCTGGTACAGATAGACCTTGGAAAGGCGATCGCACCTTGTGGGCCAGGGTAGCCAAGCGGCGCACTCGTCGCACCGTGCTTTTTAGTCCAGCTTTCAGCCGCATCATTCAGCTCTAACGTGCTAACGCCGGGGACAACCATAGGGGTGAGAAAATCCAGCAGCTCAGAAGACAGTCGGCAGGCGGGGCGCATCGCCTCTATCTCTCTAGCTGATAGCAGGGTAATCCCTCTAAAGGGGGCATCATTAGAAGTCTGTAGCACTGCGGTTTGCGACATTGGGCTCTCTAGTTAGGCTCTCTCTACTACTCTAGCGCCATTTCTTCTTAATTTCGGACTTCTAAACTGACAAGCAGCCAGCAGTCGATTATGCGCTATTCTATGCGGACGTTGACCCCTTTCTACCTCAGCGAACTGTCATGGGATTTTGGCTAGCTGCTTTCATTCTGCTGTTTGTAGCTGTAGAGCTATTTAACTGGATTGCACAAGTTGGCGACTGGCACGCAAGTGGCGTTTGGCTAGTGCTAGGAGGAATGGGACTCGCAGCGCTCAGTAACTGGAAGACAGCAAAGGGCAGTACGAAAGACAATACAAAGGACAGCGTAGCGGTAGCAGCGACCGTTTCTGAGCTAAGTCAGCAGGAAGAAGATTGTCTGAAACCGAGTAACGCTAAAGCTGTTAGTGGTGCTATCGATCGCTCAGATGATTCAATTTCATTCAAGGTTCGTCCGCTAAAACAATAGCTTTAGGTTTTGAGGTTCTTTGATCTATTTCTCCTTTGGTGACATAAACTGCTTCACCCCTTTGCGAATAACCGCACGCGGTGTCAGCCTGGGCATAAAGGTCAGCACTTTATTGATCGCCCCATGAACGGCAACCACTTCGCCCTTATTCAGCGCTTTATAGCCATATTCGGCGACATCGAGAGCGCTAGGTAGTTTGTCGCTAGTTACATCGCCGCCTAGTGCCATTTGCTCCATATTGGCATTCTGACCAAAGTTAGACTGGGTAGGACCTGGACAAAGGACAGTCACACTCACGCCCGTGCCCTCAGTCTCGGCAGAGAGCGCTTCGCTAAGTGAGAGGACATAGGCTTTGGTCGCGAAATAGACGGCCATCATCGGTCCTGGCTGAAAACCGGCAGTGGAAGATACATTGAGGATCTGGCCTTGGCCTCTAGCAATCATACTGGGCAAAAATAAATGACTCAGGCGGGTAAGCGCTAACACATTAAGAAGAATCATCCCTTGAAGTTTGGGCCAGTCGGCACTGACGAACTCACCATAGTCACCGTAGCCAGCATTGTTGATCAGCACATCTACAGTTAGATTTTGTTGCTCTACTTGATTGTAAACCTGTTGTACTTCCTCTTTGGTCAGATCGCAAGCGAGTACAACAACATTTATGTCGTATTGGTTAGAAAGATCGTCCTTTAGGGCATTGAGGTCGTTCTCATTGCGGGCCACTAAAATCAAGTTGTCTTGTTCCTTAGCATAGACCCGAGCAAAAGCTTCTCCAATGCCTCTAGATGCGCCAGTAATTAGGACTGTTTTGTTCATAGTGGGTGCTCACTCGTCTGTTGGATTCTCATTATTCATCATTCCTAAGAACCGTACCTCAACCGAATATCGGCATCCTCTACCGGTAGGTGTGGTTTCTCTCACTACGCGATCGCCTCCCACAATTGGCACTATAGGTGCATAGCCTTTTAGGAGAATACATTTAATGATCGTTCGTTACTGGCAACCTTTCCAAGAAATGAATGCAGTCAAGCACCAGCTCGATCGGCTTTTTGATGACTTTGCTGGAGTCGAAACTGCGCCCACTACCTGGACACCCGCTGCTACCTTAGTTGAAAGCGAGGAGGCGCTGATACTACAAGTTCAGCTTCCAGGGATTAACATCGACGATATCGATGTTCAAGCTAGCCGTGAAGTTGTGGCTGTTTCAGGTACTCGTCCTAGCTTAGAACTAACTGAAGGTGAGACCTTGCGCCGCAATGAGTTTCGCTACGGTGCGTTTCGCCGAGTTGTTTCTCTGCCGGTGGCCATTGACCACAATGCAGTGACCGCTGACTACGAAGCAGGCGTTTTGGTTCTGACTTTGCCAAAGGCCGAGGATGTACGCAACAAAGTCGTTAAGGTGAACATCGCTGGCGCAAAGCCTGCTGCGATTACCGAAGCGACTGATTCTACTGAAGACAAGCAGTAGATTTCTTTACTGACCAATTAGCTGTTAGGAGACGGCTGATTTTGTGAGTTTCCTTTCTAGACAAAATCTCTAAAGATCTCTGATGAGATTTTCGAGATGACAACTTAGGTACGAGCTGATGGGCGATCGCATTTGCGATCGCCCTTTTTTTGGCTCCTATCATAGCCAAGCAGTCTTTGCAAGTAATTACCTCACGTACCGAGTAAGCTTTTTTACGCACTTTTCCTTTTTTCGCATAGTCTCTAATCTTCTGTCTTGGCAGAGATTAAGAATGGGTAAACTTTTAAAAGTCACACATCAAATACAACAAGATAAAACTAAGGAATATCACTGTTTCAGCGACTAGTGCTGCGCGGCTAATGCTTCGTTCCTAGCTATGTGGTTGACTACCACCTCTCCGTATTCCTAGCTATGCGGTCGATTACCGATTCTTCGTATACCTAGCTATGCGGTTGATTGCCAATCCTCCGTATCCTCATAGATATGCAGTTGATTACTGACCCGCTCTTACTCCTAAAAAACCTGATCTTAAAGGTAGATACCTCCCCAGACTTAGCATCTGCTCTTCCTCTAGTTGTTCAAACAATCTGCACATGGTGCAGATGGAACTATGGTGAAGCCTGGCAGCTAGATCCCAAGACCCATCGACTGACCAATCAAACAACTTTTTGCAACATCGATAGTGACTCCGAAGTCAGCAAATCAGCCGCTAACTGTAGGTACTTTGAACAACTCAGCCAGAAATCTACATTTGCGCTAGGAGAAGGTATTCCTGGGCGAGTGTGGAGCTCTGGGCAGTGGGAATGGCATACGGACGTTTCAGCAGTCGATGACGAGGTCTTCGTGCGGACTGAAGCGGCTACTGCCTATGGCTTTAGAGCAACGTTTGGCATTCCTTTATTGGCAGGAGATCATATCCTAGCGGTTTTACTGTTCTCTAGTACGGAGACTCTACCAAAAAGCCCGCAGCTGATTGAAATTATCGAGATTATTTCGATTACTCTAGGACGCCTGATCCAGCGCCGCCAAAACGAAGAGTCTCTACAAGACAGTGACAATCGCTTGCGGGCTTTCATGGACAACAGCGATGCCATGGTTTTCATGAAAGATTCTAAGGGATGCTTCACCTATGTCAATCAGCCCTTAGAGCGCGAGTTTAGGCTGCAGCCAGATGAACTAATTGGTAAAGATGATTTCTATCTTTCTCCTAAGGAAGCAGCCAACCAGGTGCGTGAAAATGACGCAATGGTGCTGTCAACAAACCAATCTCAAGCGCTGACCGAAGTGGTGCCTACCCCAGATGGCGTTGACCGATACTGGCGGGTAAACAAATTTCCCTTTGCCGATCAGTTAGGGCAAAGATACGTAGGCGGTATGGCCTTTGATATTACTCAGCAGAAACAGCTAGAGGAGCGGTTGATGCTAGAACAGCTAGAACAGCAGCGCGTTAACGAATCGCTGGTGGCCGCGACCAAAGCTGCCGAGGCTGCAACTAAGGCCAAAAGTAGCTTTTTGGCGATGATGAGTCATGAAATTCGCACGCCGATGAATGCGATGCTCGGCATGACTGAACTACTAGGTGACACTGGACTCGATGCTCAACAGCAAGATTTCGTCAACGTTATTCAGACGGGCGGAAATACTCTATTGGCAGTAATCAACGACATTCTCGATTTTTCTAAGATTGAGTCTGATAACTTAGAGTTAGAAGCTGGTCGTTTTGACCTATACGAGTGCGTAGAACAAGTTCTTACGTTGTTCTCTAGTCAAGCAGAGGAGAAAGGACTTTCTCTCACATCAGTGATTGAACCGATCGGATCGACCACTGTTCCAGCGTATTTTGAAGGCGATGAAGTGCGCCTGCGGCAAATTTTGTCTAATTTGGTCAGCAACGGTATCAAGTTCACTCAAAAGGGTGGGGTAAGTATACAGGCTAGTATCAATCCAGTTGCTGGCGGCGCACAGATCACAGACACCACTAAGCGCGAAACTAAGCCCGAATACGAACTCCAGTTCTTGATTAAAGATACGGGTATCGGCATCGACCAAGAGAAAATAACGCATCTGTTCAAACCATTTAGCCAGGCGGATACCTCCATGACCCGGCGATATGGTGGAACTGGGTTAGGTCTCGCTATCAGTAGGCAGCTAGTCGAGCTGATGGGCGGTAAAATTGATGTCGCCAGTGATCTAGGAGAGGGCTCTACTTTTCGCTTTTCAGTGAGGCTCTCGGGCGCTCACAGGTCTTCCCTGGACAGGCGTATTCATACTCAGATTGGACTAGAGCGTAAGCGGCTGTTGATTATTGACAGTCATGAAGTTAGCCGCAAATCCCTGGCTCTGCAGGCTCAATCTTGGAACTTGATAGTAGAAGTCGCTGCGTCCGCAGAGGCAGCACTAGTGAAGCTGTTTTGTCCGCATAAGTTTGATGCGATTACTATTGACGAATCTGTTTTGGAGCTAGGGAGCACCCAATCGGCGGCTCAGGTTCGAGATTTTCTCTCTTATTCGACGGTGCCGCTGATTCTACTACAGACTCGCTCGAACAGCGCCCTGGCCTCTCCACTGCTAGGGGATAAAACCACGCGGCTACTCAAACCGATTAGGCGATCGCAGTTCTACAATGCGCTGGTTCAACTTCTAGAACCTGAAGCGGGGACATGGCAAAGCGACGTCGGCAGTGGCGAAAATGGCGAACGTGAAGATGACACCGACAGTGGCCTTGAAGACAACAGCGGCGCAAAGCTGCCTGCCGATACCCTGCTCAGCGCTCAAAAACCTCTGCATATCTTGCTCGCTGAAGATATTTTGCTCAACCAAAAAGTCGCGCTGCAAATGCTAGCAACCTATGGCTATCAGGCCGATGTTGTCGGCAATGGTAAAGAGGCGATCGCCGCCTTGCAAAAGCGGCCATACGACCTGGTTTTAATGGACGTACAGATGCCAGAGATGGATGGACTAGAGGCCACCCAAAAAATTCGCTTAGACTCTGAGTGCGAACAGCCCTACATCGTGGCGATGACGGCGCATGCCATGCAGGGCGATCGCGAAAACTGTTTGTCAGCCGGCATGAATGACTACGTCAGAAAACCGATCCGCAGGCGCGACTTGGCAATGGTGTTGCAACAGTGTCCGTTCGATAGAAAAGCTAAACAGACAAACGCGCCTGAACAGAGGACTCCGCAGGTCGAAAGTTGTCCTGATCTACCCATCCTAGACACCACAATCATCGAAAGCCTTGATACCGACAGTGCCTTCTTGAAAGAAGTTTGTGACGGCTTTGTAGACGACGCCCCCAAGCGGATGAAAGAAATTCAATTTGCAATTGACCAGGCAGATGCGATCGCCCTTGCCGATACCGCACATGCCCTAAAATCGCTCAGTGGCTGTGTCGGAGCAATGTCACTCTTTCATTTATGTCAGTCGGTAGAAGCCGTCGGCAGAAGTAACTGTATCGAGCCAGCGCTGCCACTGATGGTTCAAGTCGTAGGCGAATACGAAAAAGTTCAGGTCGCGATACAAACCTACAAAGAGGGGCTGTAGTAAACATATGTAGCGCCTGCGATCTCCTATGCTGTTATGACACCCTTCGATCTTCATTCAGCTAGATAGGCACCGGCAAGCAGCAATGGCAAGCAGCGAGATCTCTATATCACCCAGTCCCAAGCAGCCTCAAAAGCAGCCTCAAATTGGATTGTTTTCTATGGTGCGTCTGGGCCTTTTCAATATGGGTCTAGGGATCATGTCCTTGCTGACGCTAGGCGTGCTCAATCGAGTCATGATTGACGAGCTGCAAGTGCCAGCCCTGGCGACCGCAGGCGTGATTTCGGTCTATCAGTTTATGGCACCGATTCGGGTCTGGTTTGGTCAGCTATCGGATGCGAAACCATTACTAGGGCATCATCGCAGTGGATACATCTGGCTGGGTATCGGCGGTATGGCCATCAGCGCCTTTGTCGCAGTGCAGGTAATGTGGCGACTAGGTGAGCACGTAGCCGACTTTGGCTGGGGAGCTGGTGCCTACCCCTGGGCCGGACTATTGGCAGCGGTATTTGCTCTCTACGGTATCGCGCTATCGGCTACTACGCCTTTTACCGCCTTGCTGGTCGATGTCTCTGACGAAAAAACCAAGTCAAAGATTGTCGGTATCGGCTGGTCGATGCTGATGCTCGGCATTGTGGCAGGTGTGGCCATAATTAATATTGTGCTGGGCTCGGTGGAAAATGCAAGTACGATTGCCGAGCTAAAAGGGCCAATTAACCGCCTGTTTATCGTGGTCCCAGCCATCGTAATTACCCTGACGCTGGTGAGTACGGTCGGGATTGAAAAGCGATTTTCTCGGCGATCACGGCGTTCGATGGCGAGCGATAGAGACGACAGCATCAGCTTTGCCCAGGCGCTAAAGGTGCTTACAGCTAGCCGCCAGACAGGTTTATTTTTCTGCTTCTTACTCGTCTTGTGCCTGAGCTTGTTCACGCAAAATCCGGTACTAGAGCCCTATGGCAGCCAGATTTTTGGCATGACCATTCAGCAAACAACGACGATCAATGCCTTCTTTGGCATGGGCACGCTGATTGGCATTATCGGCGCAGGCTTCGTGCTGATGCCGATGCTAGGCAAGAAACAAACGGTAAAGCTAGGCTGTGGGATAGCCTCGGTCTTTCTGCTGGGGCTGATCGCAGTGGGGCTAACGGCCAATCCAATGGCGCTAAATCTAGCAGTGGGCCTATTTGGTCTGGCCTCTGGCGTGCTGACGACAGGTTCGATTGTGTTGATGCTAGATCTAACGGCGGCTGAAACAGCAGGGACTTTTATTGGCGCTTGGAGCTTGGCCCAGGCTATGGCCCAAGGGGGCGCTTCTCTATTGGGTGGCGGATTGTTGTCTTTGGGCAAGGTGTTGACGGGCGCGTCGGCGGTGTCAGATCCTAGCGCGGCCCAGCTACTGCCGGCCTATGGCTTGGTATTTGCTGTGCAGGCGGTGGGCATGTGGATTGCGATCGCCCTGGTTGGCCGCGTAGACATTACTGAATTTCAGCTCGATGCCAAACAAGCAATCAGTGCAGCGCTAGAGAATGATTTAGACTAAGTAGCCAAAGTTAGAATTTTCATCGAGATTTTAACTAAAGACTTTACTAGACAATCGGGCCAAAGCATGAAAGACGCCACAACCACAGCAGACTACTGGCATCAGATTACCAACTTTGCTAGGAGCACCAGCGAACAAGTCGGGGCAGAGCTGATAAGTGCCTTTGGCACAGCCACCGCTGAGCAAAAATCAGATGGTAGCCTAGTGACAAAGTACGACAAGTGGGCGGATCAGGAGTTGCGCGATCGCATTGCCGAAGCCTTTCCTGAGCACGGCGTCTTGACCGAAGAAGCCGAACATACCTTTCCGGCTACAGACTGGTGCTGGGTGATCGATCCGATCGACGGCACGACCAACTTTGCGCGCGGGGTGCCACTGTGGGGCGTTTCACTAGGTTTGCTCTACCAAGGTACGCCGGTTTTTGGCCATGTTTACATCCCCCCAATCGACCAGCACTTCCACGGGTTCTTTTCTGGCCGCTCTGGACTTGATATGCCAAAAGGCGCTTTTGCCAACGGCGAAGCCATTTGTATTGGCACAGATTGTTCAGCCGCGCCATCTAATACTCGCCTGTTTAGCCTGTGCGCTCGCAGTCTAAAAGTGCTGCAAAATCCATTTCCCTGCAAAATTCGGATGCTGGGCGTAGCCACCTATAACCTGTTGAGCGTCGCTTCAGGGGTATGTCTTGGTGCGGTAGAAGCCACGCCCAAAATTTGGGATATTGCAGCAGTGTGGGTGATCACGCAGGCTGCTGGCGCGAGCTGGATCGACCTCAATGGAGAAGCGGCCTTTCCGCTAGAAGTGGGTAAAGACTACAGCACCCATCCTTTTCCAACGCTGGTTGCCCGGCCAGAATTGGTTGAAAAATTCGAGAATTTGGTCAAAGTTATTCTGTAAAATTCTGGCTGTTACATGCTCTTGGGAATCACCTTGTTTGGTTTCATCGGCCTGGCTATGGCGGGTAATGTCTCCGATTTGTTTTACGGGCTGTTAGGTCTAGTGGTAATTTTGGGAATACCTTTGTTTATTATTCATTCAATAGCTATACATGCAGAGAAACGGCATCAGCGCAGATTTACCAGGTAAGCTCGGGTTGGCGTCAACAGCACGATTAAAAAACAGCGTCTTGCCTTTTCTGCCGCTTGGCCTAGCCGCTGGGTTGCTTTTGAATGCGATCGCCCCTGCTAAAGCAGATTTCAACGAAGCAGGCATGAGATTAGCGAAGACCGAAGATGTCGGTGCGATCGCTTCATCTCAACCTGCTACTAATACTAAGCAATCCAACAGCTTTAGCGACGTTGGTGCAGACTATTGGGCCCAGCCCTTCATCGGTGGTCTAGCTGTTGGCGACTACATCAGCGGCTATGATAACGGTCAGTTTCGCCCGAACCAACCCCTCACCCGCGCCGAGTTCGCAGCGATGCTGACCAAGGCATTTGCCGATGCGCCTGCAGTGCGATCAACTGCGATTACCTTTACAGATATTAGTAATGTCGCCTGGGCCGTTCCTGCCATCAGTTTTGTAGAGTCTCGTGGATTTATGAGCGGTGTGGGCCAAGGCCGATTTGATCCTAGCTCTAATATCTCTAGAATTCAGGTAATTACAGCACTCAGCAGCGGCTTAGGTCTAGATCCTATAGACGATACTGAAATGTTTCTGGCGACCAACTACACAGATATGCGCCAGATCCCGTTTTGGGCCTATAGCCCGGCGACCGCCGCCACCATGAATGACATTGTCGTCAATACAGCACCTGTCACCATGCCGACGCGGCTAGAACCTAACAGAGCCGCCACGCGAGGCGAAGTGGCCGCCATGGTCTATCAGGCCCTGGTCAAACAAGACGAGATCGCGCCTATTAATGCCGCTAGTCCTGCCACAACACACATTGTTGGTTTTTAACTGTAGGCGTCTGGCTGTAGGCGTCTGACTATAGGCAATAATCTCTCAGGTAGAGGCTATATATCGCTGGTCAAGTGACTAGCGATATCTGAAGCGGCGAATTTTTTATGCAGCTGTCCGTCTGACTCAAAGCAGGGAACAATACTTTAGAACCATAGCGTTCGCCACTTTACTCTGCACATCTATATAACAGCAAAACCTTTGTTACCAAAGAGCAAAGTGGCGGGCGGGCGAGCACAGGCTTGGCACTCTCTTTGAATAAGCATTCGTTGCTAGATATATATCGAAGAGCGTGCCAGGAGATCTACACAAGATCTAAGCACGCTTATCTTTCACCTACTTTTCGATCAAAACCAAACTTTATGACTCTCATGACTAAGAACTTTCGCAGCCCATCGTTGAGGCTTGGATTGAAGCTTGGAATTTTGACAGTTCTCGTCGGCCTTCTAGGTGCTAGCTGCTCGTCGTCTCAGCCCAACACCGCACTTGTAGAGTCCGCTGTCACAACCGAAGAAGATACTGCTAAACAGGCAAAAGGCACTTCCGAACCGACTGTGCCTAAAGCTGACTCTGTTGAATCTGAACCTATTGGGAAAGAAGTTCCTGCTGTCTCGGCGACTGAAGCTGGCGAAGATGCTGGGGCTGTTGAAGACCGTTCGCAAACAGCGGTAGATAATACTGTCGATATTGAAATGGGCATGCCTTACGCCGAGGCTAGAGCGCGGATTATCCAGCAGGGCTGGGTACCGGAAGCAGGCCCTGAACCTGGGCCTTATGGTGGGGAACGAGCGCTGTACGATGAGGGCTACACAGAAGTTGATTCCTGTTCTGGCACTGGACTAGGCCCCTGTCTATTTTACTTCTCTCATCCAGAGCGCACTGGACCTAATGAAGAAAACGTTCTTAGGGTTGGCACCAATGGCGGCTCGTCAAGACCTGAGATTGCAGGGTGGAGCACTTACGTTGGCACAACAGCCGCCGCCGCCACTAACACTGCGCTAGTCTCCGAGATTCCAGCTCAATTTCAGGGGAAGTGGGATGCTGGCATAGAAGGATGCACTGTACCCTACAGCGATGGTCGCCTTTTGCTTGAGCCGAGGCGCATTCAGTTCTATGAGTCTTCAGGGCCGGTGGTAGAGGTAATCGCACAGGGAGAGTCTGAGATTACGGTATATGCTGAGCTTTTTAGTGAAGGCACCTCTTTTTCAAAGACGAGTACCTTTCAGCTATCTGACGATCGCATGTCTTTAAGCGATCCGGCTAGTGGGATTGTTTGGTACCGCTGCCCTGATAGCTAAGGACTCTGATATCTATAGCTCTTGTCAGCTCTTGTCACTTGGCTGAGGTACAGTCTTCAGGCCGAAAGTCCTACAGGACAACGGGCCAAGTGACTAGCCTGTCCCGTAGGCTTTGCCTTCTCGCAGAGTATGCATCCGGTACAGGCTAAAAAATAACGGAACTATCAAAGATACAGGTACTAGCTAATAAGAGTGAATGCTACTGCCAGGTTTCTAACGCGGCGGTCCAGAAAGACAGGCGGCTAGAGACTTGCGATCGCCTAGACTCAAAGGTCGCCGCTATCCAGATAAACACCAGCCCTAGGACAATGCCCACCGCCCATAGCAGCAGAGAGTTCTCGCTGATAAACAGCCACAATACTCGCAAAATCTGCAAGACGAAAGTGGCCGTGCCGACATACAAGAAAGCTCTGACTTTCAAGATCAGTCCCGCGAAGATAAACAGAATTCCTAGCACAACTGCGACAGTCGCAAACAGTAGAATCGGCTCGGATACTTCTGTCTGATACAGAGTGCTAACGCCAACTAATCCACTAGCTAGCACTCTGATCCAGTGCTTTTGCTGCCGCTTGGAGCGGTTGCGAAAATACGGCTCTACTTCGGTGATATACAAAATTGAAAGTGAAACAATTAGACTAAAAGTAACTGCGCTTAGCCATTGATTGTCACTTAAATAGTTCACCAGCGCTAGATCGAACAAAGCAATGCCAATATAGCTCAGTCGGATTCGATCGGTTCGATTTGCCATCCAGGCATAGAAGGCAGCGACGATCAACAGTCCCTGAGTGTGAACGTTTGTCCAAGTGATGGTGAGGGTTAATAAAGGCAGCCAGAGGCCCAGCGATCGCATCTCATCTTTCCAGCCCCAGCGCTCCCACGGCAGTGCATAGAGGCCAGCGCCAATACCACAGGCGATTGCCCCACCCCAGATCAACAATCCGGTTTGGTTAGGAAACCATGCGAATCGATCGTAGGCTATGCAAAGTAATCCCCCTAAAAGACCTACTCTTGTCCAAGTAGCATGATTAGCGACTAACGGCTGCGGTGTCCACAAGCGATTACCCACTATAACGGCATAGCTAGAAGTGAGTAGCGCTGTGACTGTCCAAAGCGTAATGCCTAGGGGCTGACTAAGTTCTGGTGCTGGCGCGATCGCGCACAGTATCCCTGCCACTGCCCAGTGACCATGATTTGCCAGCGTAATTAAATCGGTAGGAAGCCTCGAATATCTCGCTAGCTGGCGACCCGTCACTCGGTATAGCACGGTCAGCAGTAAAGCCAGCATTGCTAACAGCGTCACCCCGTCACCCGCTTCACCACCGCTTGCTTGCGCTAGCTGATAGATCAACAGTTCATAGGCACCGATCGAGAGGCCCAATAGTCCTATTCCACTCGGCAGATTGGCATTGAGCCGCGTCCAAGCCTGCCTGCGGCCTACCCCCACCCAGAGCAGTCCCCCGACAATAGTGAACCAGCCCGTACTGGCTGAAAATGTCGTATGCCCAAGCCATAGCCCTAACCCCGCATAGAAGACCGGAATAATATGCCAGCTAGAGCGATAGGGAGGATGTTTGATTGTCCAGATATCGCCAGCGATCTGAGCTATCAGCCCCAGTGCCAAAGCTGCCATACCCAATAGCATCAGCGTGGAGGTCATGCTTGCTGGTCTCTGAAGCATCAGTGCTAAGGCGACTACAATTCCAGCAGCCCAGGCTACGCTGTAATACTGCCAGTTGGCGGCGCGATGGCGCAGACGTTCGGCTAGAGCCGCCAGCAGCAGAATGAAGCTTGCAATCAGATATCTGACGTAGACAATACCGTCAGAGCTGATGACTTGAGCGTCTGAAAGTATCGTTGCCACCGCGAGCGTTCCCCACAGTAAGAGCGTGATCATCAGCCCCATCGCCCAGTTTCGTAGGGCTTTGGTGTAGAGCCGACCCAGCTCGCCTGCGGAGCGCTTTGCCAACTGCCGCTGTATCAGCCACAGCGCCCAGATCACTATCATCCAGAAGATTGTCATCCGCCCAGCGCTATGATCCATCCGTTCTAGCAGGCCACGCCACACGACGCTCGCTATCAATAGCAATGTGAAGCCCACGGTGAATTGAGCTGCCCATAGACGCCGCCAGATACGGCTGTTAATCCCAGTACAGATGGCCGCGATCGCAAAGCTAGCAATAGCGACAGGCCAGTTGACTAGCCAAGGTAGCTGCATCAAAAAGCCGAGAGTAGCTACCTTAGCCACGGATATAGGCCAAAGGGTCTGACGATGGTTAGCGACAACGGTCAGCACCATCGGCACCGATAGCCACAGCCAGGGCGGCGTCTCTGCCCAGCTCGCCAGCATCAGGCCATAGCTAATAGCTGCCAGGATCACGCCTGCCCCCCAAGTATTGAGCTGCAATCGCCGACTGCGGAGGTAAGGATGGCTCAGGAATTCGGTGATCGCACCGCCCAAAGCAATACAGCCCCAAGTCAACAAGCTCAGCGTCGGCGCAACGTAATAGATCCAGCTTGCTGCCGCTGCCAAACCCAGCCCATGTGTTAGCGTCAATAGAAGGCTAGGCAACCCGCGTCGGTGGGTTAGAACCCAAGCCAAAGTCGCTGTCGATAGGGTCAAATTCACAGCTGCGGTAAAGCTATTGCCCAGGCTCAACAGCGCTAGAAACAAACCCGCCCACAGCGTTATTTGCTCTGTTACTTGCACCAGGGGTTGCTGTTCTTGGTAGCGAAGATAAGCAGCAAATCCCAGCATCCCTAATAGAAAAGGAAAGAAACCCAGGCTGGCCCAGTCTACGGTCTCAATTGTGCCAATATCAAACCAGGTCGATAACAGCGTCAGCAGGCGATCGCGCAACGTCGTTGGCAGCACCGTCCACACGAGCGCGTAGGTCTGTAGCGAAACGCCTAGAACCGCCAGCAGACAGTCTCTTGTCCAAGACTGATGTAGTTTTATCCAGAGCAGGTTGAGCGCCAGCATACTAATTGCGATCGCCTGCAAAGGTGGCACCTGCCCCACCGTCACTATCCAGCCCAGTACCAGCAGCCCAAATCCAACTCTCTCCCACACAATCCGGCTAGATTTTTGGCGAGTCAGCCACACCAACAGCCACCCACAAATACCTGCCGCTAGCCCGAGCTGATACGGCGGCACCTGAGCAATCAGCAAACTGCGAACCAACAGAATGACGCCAGAGAGCACGACTGCCAGCACGTCGAACGACAAACCGCTATCCGCTGAGCTGTTTTCTAGATCGGCAGCAGAGGCATTCGGCAGCTCTGTTGGATCGGTTGTTGGATCAACTGTTGGATCGGCAGTTGAGGTGCCAGTTGGAGTAGTGGGTGAATCAACGATGCCTTCAGCGGCATGACGGTCTTGATAGATCAAATTGGCCGCCGTTGAGATTGCGCCAATGTAGGTGGCTAGTACTGGCCAAGCGGCAAAGCCCCAGCCCCAGTGCAGCCAGCTCAGGCCAACTAGATTAATCCGATTGGTGCGCCGAGGCATCAGTTCATTTGAAAGACTAAGGGGAAGTAGGGTGAGTGCGATCGCAGCCACACCACACACGGCGAATCCAAACGCATCGCTCAGTGCGCCAAAGCGATCCATCATCCAAAAGTTCACCGGAATCAGCAGCATCGTCGCTAGTGCCAGCATCCGCCCGGTACTCCGCAAATTATCCTGCCGCTGCGCCCAAATGCTCGCTGCCCAAAACGCCAGCGTGTAGGCAAATAGCACACAGTACTGTCCTACTGGCGAAAACGACTCCCACTGACTTGCCGCCAGCACCCCCGAGGAAACAACAACTAAAAAGACCCCGAGAAACAACAGCCAAATAACGCTGATTTCTTCGACCAGCGCTGCCAGCGCTTGAGCAATCCGGTTAGGCGGCGCTAGCACCTGATTTTCTTCTGTTGCCATCACTGGCGCTAACTCACCAGCCGCTTCATCTGCTTCAGTCGCTTCGCCGCCCAAAGGCTTGTACACCAGCGGCAGCGGCTCACTCATCGTCAGTGCGATTTCTCGCACTTGCGCCTCAGAAAGCAGTCCTAGTTTCACCCATGCATCTAGCCCCTCCAGCAGCCGACTACTGACCTGTGGCGAGGTTAAATCTAGCCGAATATTGAGCCGCATGGTTATCTCTCGATCGCGTTGACCTGTAGCACTGGACTACATGATCGCAGCATAGAGACATTTTGCCGTGATCTAAGAATCCTATAGCCAGATTTCAGAACGGCTACCGTTTTTTTGTGGGCTTGTTGCGATCGCCGCTACGATGTAGCTATGAAATTTGAGTGGGACGAGCCAAAAGCTACCGCTAATGTGAAAAAGCACGGTGTAAGCTTTAAAGAAGCGGAGATCTTTGATAATCCTTTGGCTGTCATTTTCTCAGATGAAGCGCACTCTGTGGATGAATCTCGCGAAATCATTATTGGTCATTCTCAGCTTGGTCGGCTGCTACTAATCGCTTTTACAGAAAGGCGAGACCATGTGCGATTGATCAGTGATCGATTAGCGACTCGCCAAGAGCGTGAAGACTACGAGCAAAATATCTTCTGACAACATGGAAAATCTAAACGACGAACTGCTTCCTGAATACCAATTTGACTACGCTCAGGCTAAGCCGAATCGCTTTGTAGGTCATGATGAAGTCTCGGTAAGCAGAGTTGTGGTGCTAGTGTTCTGATGTGCCTGAATCAATTCTTGGCACTGAGCAGTCAGACGCCTGTCACCTTGTACCCACCACACCCAGATGTGAGTATCAAGGAGAATCACTGTAAAACGTCCCAGTCTTCTAAGGGGACAGCAGGTGAAAAGGGATCGTCATAGCGGTATGGCTCTTTTCCCTGCAAAGGATAGTCTAAGGATTCAGTTTGAGACGCCGTTGCATCCTTAGTCGATGAGCTTTTCTGAGCTTGCTTCGTCTTCAAGGTGCGAAGAAAATTTAGAACTTCGGCAGTTAATGAATCAGGAAGGCTATCTATTTCTTGGATCAAAAGTTCTTTGAGGGTCATAAATATCCTCCTGGCTGCTAGCGATCGCGCTTTTACTAGCTTAGCCCCTTACGCTATGCTACCGGCGGCGGTGATGGAAAATGGCACAGTGACTCGAGACGAATGGCTTAGTTTTATAGATGAGGTAGCGACAAGAAGACAAACAAAATTGAACTTATCTTCTTGCGATTTGACAGAATTGCCACCAGAGGTTGGAAAGCTTAGCGATCTGGAGTGGTTGATTCTTAGTGATAATCGACTAAAGAGTCTACCGGAAAGCATTACTCAACTTACCAATCTACAGTGTCTTGACCTAAGCGGTAACTTGTTGAGCGATCTACCGGAAAGCATAGGCTATCTCACAGAGCTTCAAGAGCTCAATCTTAGCGGCAATTATCTAAGCACTTTCCCTGACATTATTAGACAGCTACCCGCACTACGATGGCTTGTTCTCAATAGTAACCAGATTAGCAACTTACCTATTTGGACAGAGGACTTAGCTAAGTTAGATGTTTTGGATTTGAGGTGGAATCCTTTACCCATTCCTCTAGAAGTTTTAGCAGATGAATCCAACCCTTCAAAGATTTTAGATTTCTATTTCTCTCTGCAAGCCGAAGTCTCTCCCATATCTCTTTACGAAGCAAAACTTATTATTCTTGGAGAAGGCGGTGCGGGTAAGACCTCTCTTAAAAAGAAAATTGATGACGAGAACTATGAACTTTCTACAAACGAGAAAGCGACCGAAGGTATTGATGTTGTTCGCTGGGACTTCGCAATGGCTGATGGCAATATCTTTCGTACGAACATCTGGGACTTTGGCGGACAGGAAATCTACCACGCCACCCATCAGTTTTTTCTTACTAAACGATCACTCTATATCCTTGTGGCCGACACTCGTCGAGAGAATACAGATTTCTACTACTGGCTTAATGTTATCGAACTTCTTGCCGCCAGTAGCCCTGTCATCATTGTCAAAAATGAAAAGCAAGATCGTCAATGCGATATCGATGAAGTCCTTCTCAAAGGTCAATTTAATAACTTAAAAGATAGCCTGCCGACAAACCTGGAAAGCAACCGTGGACTGTATAAAGTCAAAGATGCCATCTGCTACCACATTCAACAACTTTCACACATTGGAGATTCCCTTCCCGCTTTTTGGGCAGATGTTCGTGCTGACTTAGAAGGAAGAAGGAAGGTAGAAAACACAATTACTCTTCAACAGTACTACGAACTTTGCGTACAACACGGCTGCACTGACAAATCCCGTATGCTCTTTGTCAGCAGTTACCTCCACGATCTCGGCGTCTGCCTCCACTTCCAAGACGACAAACTGCTCAAACGCACCGTCATCCTCAAACCCGAATGGGCCACCACAGCGGTATACAAAGTCTCCGACAGCGACACCATCCGCCAAAACAAAGGCCGCTTTACCGAAGCCGACACCGCCGAAACCTGGTTCGACAGCGAATACTCAGACCTGCGTGACGAACTCCTCCAGCTGATGATGCGCTTCAAACTCGCCTACGAAATACCTAATCAAGGGCCGAACGCCCCCGGCCACTACATCGCCCCCCAGCTCCTCCCCATCAGCAAACCACAATACGACTGGAACTCCGCCGACAACCTCATTCTCCGCTATACCTACGACTTCATGCCCAAAGGCATCCTCACCCGCTTCATCGTCGAAACCAATTCCCGCATCGAAAACCAAAACCACGTCTGGAAAAACGGCGTCATCCTCGCCGACAATTGGGCCAGAGCCGAAATCATCGAATACTACCCACAAAAAGAGATCCACATCCGCGTCAGCGGCACCAACAAAAAGCCCCTGCTCGAAGTCGTGCGCGGCGAGCTATGGAAAATCCACCAGTCCTACGAACGCCTAAAATACGACGAACTCATTCCTTGCAACTGTGCTCAATGCAAAGAAAGCAACAAACCAGAATCTTATCCCTACGAACTACTTTTGAAATATATTGGCGACCATCGCTACGACATCGAGTGCCGCGCCAGCTACGACAAAGTAGACGTGCGCCGCCTCATGAGCGATATTGGCGATGACCCCATGTCACCCTACGCAGAAGAAAAGGAAGTTCGAGCAACCAGGACAAAATCGGACGCACCTACGAACCTCTCAATTGGCAGAGACATCAAAGATAGCATCGTTATTATCGGCAACGACAACAATGCAAACATAGAACTGGCCCATACTGCCCGCGACATCAAAACCCTGCTCGACGAACTCTCCGAAGAGTACAACCCCAACAGCGCCAAGGGTCAAACTAAAATTGGGCAAGCTGCCATAGCCGAAATCAAGCAGAACTCGACGCTAAAGCAACGTGCAATAAAGGCGCTAAAATCCGCAGGTGATGAAGCGCTAGAGCAGGCTATCTCTCATCCCGCTGCTAAGGTTGTTGTCGGGGGTGTGAAAGGGTTTATCGAAGGCTAAAATTGCTACCGACCCCAAGCAGATATTAGCTCACTCTGCCGAACTTGCTCAAGCGCATGAGCATTCTGCAAATTCAACCACAGTTCTGGACTAGTCTCTAACACAGTCCCCAATTTGATCGCCATCGCTGCCGTGATCGCTAGCTCCCCAGTTATTAGCTGTTCTACCACCTGCGTCGAGACATCCAGCTTTGCCGCTAGATCTGCGGGCGTCATGTCATAGGTGTCTAGATAACTATGCTTCAGATGCCAGCCAGCGCTTTGACGCTGTCGCCTGTGATTCGTTGTTACCTTCTTTACTACAGCACTCATCGAATTGCCCTCTAGTGATAATCAAGGTAGTCTAAGTCGTCTGCAATACTCCCCACTGGTCTGAAGACTAATCTCATCGGTCCAGTTATCGTAAAAGCAAGGAAGCCTTTATAGTTGCCCTTCAAAGAATGACAGCCAGCTCCCGTTTCTTTTGCCTCTTGTCCTGGTTGGGCGCGGGGTAAATCATCTGCACTTGTAGCCGCCTCAATTAGATCAAGTATCTGATCAATTCTTGGTAGCTGCTTAGCAGGAAGCTTTGAGGGGTCGCTTCTACGAATATATAGTTTTAACCCCTTGTGCCTAATTTTTCCAATCTGCACTTCTGCCGCCGTTCTTAAGCTATCCCAACCTAACAGGAATTACAGACTAAAAAGAAGGGGTAAATGAACATCTACCCCTTCTCGCTCATTCATTTATCAAAGAAAGCTGCCTACTCAACCCCCTCGATCCGATTCTCTACTTCTTCATAGAGTTCCTGCAATCGCTCGATGTTTTCATCGCTGGTCTCCCAGTAGCCGCGACCGTTCACTTCTAGCAATGTGGTCACCATCCGCCGGAAGGAGTTGGGGTTCAAGTCCATCAGCCGCTTGCACATTTCAGGATCGTTGATAAAGGTGTCGTTGGTATCTTCGTAGACCCAGTTGTCTACCGCATCAGCGGTGGCTGACCAGCCCATCGTGTTGACCAGACGGTTCGAGAGTTCGCGCACGCCTTCGTAGCCGTTGGCAAGCATGCCTTCGTACCACTTGGGGTTGAGCAGCTTCGTGCGGGCGTCTAGGCGGACGGTTTCGGAGAGCGATCGCACCTGAGCATTCGCTGTCGTCGTGTCTGCCACAAAAGATGTGGGCTTCTTACCATCCTCTCTCAGACTTGCCACTACTTTAGTCGGATCAGAGTCGAAATAGTGAGAAACGTCGGTCAAGGAAATCTCTGATGAATCTAGGTTTTGGAAAGTCACATCGGCGGTCTTCAAAGAAGATTCCAACAAATCACGAGACTGTTCCATCATGCCTGGGTTATCACAGTTGAAGGCAAAAGACTTGCGTGCTAAATACATATCACGTAGCTCTTGCTCTTCTTCCCAACTGCTATTTTCCACCGCTAGGTTGACGTTGGCAGCGTAGGAACCAGAGGCATTAGAGAAAATGCGAGTGGCTGCATTACGCAAAGACATGCCAAATTCTTCGGACTGGGCGATCGCATGCTTCCTCACAAAGTTCATTTCTAGCGGCTCCTCGGCTTCTGCTGCCATCTTCACCGCCCGATCAAGCAGCGCCATCTGATTGACAAACAGATCGCGGAACACACCCGAGCAGTTAATCACTACGTCAATGCGCGGACGCCCTAGCTCTTCTAGAGAAATTAGCTCTAGTTTGTTCATTCGACCGAGGGAATCTGGCACAGGTTTTACGCCGACAAACCACATCATCTGAGCTAACGACTCACCATAAGTCTTGATGTTGTCTGTGCCCCATAGAACTGTTGCAATTGTTTCAGGATACGCGCCGTTGTTCTCTTTCTTCTGACGCTCTAGCAGCCGATCTACGACAGTTTTTGCAGACTGAACCGCCGCAGAAGTCGGAATTGACTGCGGATCAAGCGCGTGCATGTTCTTGCCAGTGGGCAAAACATCTGGGTTACGAATTGGATCGCCGCCAGGACCAGGCAGCACATACTCACCGTCAAGCGCGCTGAGCAGTGAAGAGAGTTCATTGTCTTTGACGACTTGCTCTAGGCAATATTGTAGGAATTCAAACAACGGCTTTAGTACATCGTTTTGAACGTTCTCGTAGCCCAAATCGTGAATGGCTTGAGTCCAAGGATCTTTAGCGCCACCAAAGCCAAAGGAAGAAAGCATCGACTTCATCGAGACTCGACCGTCGTCATTGATCTGAGCTTCGACCATGGCGGTGAGCGCAGCGCGAACGGCGCTGTTAATGTCGTATAGCAGTTGAACATCTTCTAGGTTGCCGCGATCGCTACTCTGATAGATCTGGTCAATATCGCGCTCAATGCTCTCAGCAATAATCCGCTGTAGGCTCTTTTGCTCTTCTTCAGGGCGATCAAGCGCAGAGATATTGACCAGGGTTGCGATCGCCTCTTCCGCCGTTGGTGGCTCTCCTACTACATGCAGTCCGCAGGGCAGCAAACGGGACTCAATCTCCATCAGCTTGATGTAGACCTTACCCACCAAAGTGTCTCTTTCTTCCTTACTCAGCCCGCTCGCATCTTCACCAGGCAGCTCAATATCCTTATCTAGATTCACCTGACGCGCCTTTTCAACAATCGCGTTCACAATCGGCAGTCCCCGACCACCCTCTTTCAGAGTTTGATAAGAGCCGATTAGATCGCTCAGTTCCTTAAGCCCTTTGTACAGCCCTGCATTCTCAGCCGGAGGCGTCAGGTAGCTAATGGTCGAAGCATAGCCACGACGCTTGGCAATGGTCGCCTCAGACGGGTTATTCGCGGCGTAATAGTAGAGGTTTGGCGTGTTGCCAATCAGGTTGTCGGGATAGCATTTCCCAGACATGCCCATCTGCTTACCCGGCATGAATTCTAGCGAGCCGTGGGTGCCAAAGTGCAGAACCGCGTCGGCCTTCCAGATTTTCTCTAGATAGGTGTAGTAGGCAGCAAAGCCGTGGTGAGGACTGGCAGAGCGAGAGAACAACAGTCTCATCGGGTCGCCTTCGTAGCCGAAAGTAGGCTGCACGCCGATGAACAAATTGCCAAATGCTTTGCCATAAACCAACAGATTTTGGCCGTCGGTGTTGAGCTGTCCTGGCGGTGGCCCCCAGTTCTCTTCTAGCCGCTCGGAATAAGGCGTTAGCTCTTCGTATTCAGCTACAGACATGCGGTGAGCGATGTTCAAATTTGGACTGTTGAACTGTGCCTGGGCGTCGTTGATCACCAACTGCATTAGCTCTTCAGACGTTTCGGGCATATCCTCGATGGTGTAGCCCTGTTCTTTCATCTCTTCCATCACCCGAAAGATAGAGCCAAACACGTTGAGATAGGCGGCTGTGCCGACGTTGCCTTTATCCGGCGGAAAGCTGAAGACCGTGATTGCCAGCTTTTTGTCCACACGAGGCAGTTTACGCAGCCTGGCCCACTTCAGTGCCCGAGTCGAAATCGCTTCTACCCGGTCTTGCAGAGTAATCGCCCGACCAGTCATGCCATCACGACCAGACATAATAATCGGCTCAATCGCACCGTCTAGCTCAGGAATCGCCATTTGCAAAGCGACTTGAACGGGGTGAAGACCTAAATCGCTCGCTTCCCATTCCTCTGTAGTTTGAAAAACGAGGGGCAAAGATACCATGTAAGGACGATTCAGCTTTTGAAGCGACTCAATCGCCTTGGGGTGGTCTTGTCGAGCTGGCCCTCCTACTAGCGCAAAGCCAGTCAGAGAAACAACAGAATCAACGATTGCTTCAGTCGGCTCTAGCGGATCGAAGAAGTAAAGATCAACAGGCTTGGAAAAGTCTAAGCCACCTGCAAAGACAGGAATGACTTTTGCGCCTTTGTACTCTAGCTCTTGAACGATAGAGACATAGTGAGCTTCGTCGCCAGTGACGAGGTGAGTGCGCTGTAGTACCAGGCCAACGCAAGGGGCTAGCGGATTGCGATGAATTTCTGGAATGTCAGTGCGAGAGTCGTACCAGTTGAGATACTCGCGAATATCTTCAAACATTTCAGGGGCAAGCGGATGCCAAATGCCCATATCGGGATAGGTGACGGGCTGCTCGTAGGTGAGGCCATCGTCGCTAGGTGCGCCTTCGATCTCTTTGTCTGCCAAGACGTAGCGATCGCACAGCATCAGCAAGAAGTTCTCTAGGTTCTCCGCCGAGCCGCCCAGCCAGTACTGAAAGCTCAGCATAAAGTTGCGAGCGTCCTGCGCTTTTTCCACCGGCAAATACTTCAGCACCTTCGGCAAAGTCCGCAGCAGCTTCAGCATGGCATCTTCAAAGCCGCTGCCCTGCTTTTTGCGGCGCTTTTTCATGAATTCGCCGATGACGCTCTTCGACTGGCCAAGCTGCGCCATCGAGAAGCTGCCCAGTTTGTTTAGGCGCATCACCTGCGGCATCGAAGGGAAAACGACCGCAGCATCCAGGCGATCGCGATAGGGCTTCACTGCTGCCTCGACTTTGTCAGCTAGATCTTCAATAAAGATCAGCGAACCAATAAAGATGTTCGCTTCAGCCACGTCTCGTTTGAACGCTTCGTAATTCTCTTCACTACGAAGCTCTTCGATTAAATAGCCGCTGACTTCGACTGCGATTTGAGCATTGCTTTCATTGATCGAGCGTACTGCGGCGGAAAGAGAGCTTTGATACTGGGGCTCTAGAACGACATAAACCACTTTTACTAGATAGCGATCGCCCAACTCCTGTGGGGCAACGTGTCTAACAGTGGGTCGAACTTGAGTGAACATGCGTGAACTCCTAAGGTGAGATGTCGGACTACAGAGCCGAATGTTTCCTAATGGAAAGAAATGTTTACAAAGTGATGCAAATAAGGTAAGAAAGCCTTCTAAAACAGAGAGAGCTGCATTTTACCTCTAATAACTAATAACAGAGAAAGCTATACATACTCAGGGCTGACGGCTTGTTGTGACATAAGTTGACACAGTGTTCGGCAACACCTGCTGTTGTTACATGTCGTATCATTATTAGGTGAAAGAGTGAAAACTATTTTTTATTGCTCATATAAGAGAAGCCTATAGTATTGACAATATTTCTCTTTCAATTTACGGCAACTACTCTATAGCAACTTACGAATTGGCGAAGCTGAAAGAAAGGCTAAAAGATCGCCTCAAAAAGTCAGTTGAATACGCAACAAGATCTGAGACGCTAGAGATGAAAGGTCTTGAGTATGTACAAGGTGGGCACTATGCGAGTTTTGGTGATTGGTGGGACGCGGTTTATCGGGGTCTACCTGACGAAGCAGCTAGTTGAGCAAGGGCATGAGGTGACGTTACTCAATCGGGGAAATCATCCTGCGCCTGTGGGTGGAATAGAGACGATTGTGTGCGATCGCACCAACCCCGAAGCCTTAAAGCAAGCCCTATCAGACAAATCCTTCGACGCCATCTTTGACAACAACGGTCGAGAGTTAGCCCATACCAAACCGCTAGCCGATCTGTTCAAGGGCAAGCTCAAGCACTTTATCTACGTCAGTTCGGCAGGTGTCTATGCCAAAAGCGATCAGATGCCGCATGTAGAGGGCGACCCAGTTGATCCGAATAGCCGCCACAAAGGAAAGTTTCACACAGAAGATTACCTGCGTGAGCAGGGTGTTCCGTTCACAGCCATCAGACCTGTCTATATATATGGACCGCAGAATTACAACCCACTTGAAAAGTGGTTCTTTGATCGGCTAGTACGCGATCGGGTCATTCCGATTCCCGGTAGTGGGATGGCGCTGACTCATCTGGGGCACTGCCAAGATTTGGCTGCAGCGATGGTGTCCGTACTGGGTAATGATAAAGCGGTTGGGGAGATCTACAACGTTTCTGGAGAGAAGGCGGTGACTTTTGATGGGTTGGCTAGGGGGTGTGCGATCGCCATCGGCAGAGACCCCGATACCATCGAGATTGTCCACTACGATCCCAAAGATTTTGACTTCGGCAAGCAGAAAGCCTTCCCGATGCGCGTCCAGCATTTCTTTACCGATATCAGCAAAGCCAAAGCTGACCTAGACTGGCAGTCTCGATTCAGCCTGATCCACGGTCTCAAAGACTCATTTGAAAATGACTACATCGCCAGTAGTCAGCAAAAAGCAGACGTTGACTTCTCGCTGGATGATCAAATTCTGTCTCAGGTAGCAACTTGATTGTGCTCTTCTCTACTATGTAGCTGACGCTCAACAAGCGTAGAAGTAGATACAGAGTATGGCTCAGATTCTGGCTGTTTCAGAAATCATCACTACTTTTCGGCAAGTAGAGCAGAAGCTAGGACTGTCGCTGAGTGACGATCCGGATTTTTTCTTAGAATGGAGCAGTGACTTACCTAGCTTGACAGCAGCGGAGCGTTCAAGACTAGACGAGGTACGAAAAAACTACCTGTATCAAATTTCTGACGGTGCGCTGCTAGAAGAAACCATCAAATTAGTCATTCTGTTGCCGCTGCTAGAACTAGCTGGTTTTTACAGCACGCCTTATAAATTTCGAGCAGAAGTCCCCGTTGAAATAGAAGCGCTAGGAGACAACAACGAAATTCTGCGAGGACGAATTGATGGACTAGTGCTCTTAGAGCAGCTATGGGTTGTGGTGATTGAGTCTAAACAGACGACCTTCGATCTAGAGATGGCACTACCGCAGACGTTAGCTTATATGGCAGCTTCGCCAAGGCGGGATTTGCCGCTGTATGGCATGGTTGCTAACGGCAGTAGCTATTTATTTGTTAAAACTTTGGGCGATTCTCCGCAGGAGAGGCTTCGCCAACGCTACGGGGTGTCTGACTTGTTTGGGACTAGATTGCAATCTCGCAATAACCTACATGAAGTTCTAAAGATTTTGAAATATCTGGGCGGCTTGATAACGTGAGTTCTGCTCAGTGATTCAGGTCATATGCTTTGAGTCGAGTAGTGATGACGGTTCAGTGCTGCGCTTCGTCGCCTGAATTTATCAGCGCCAATTTACCCCAGACAATGCATAGGGAAACATAGCAATAGTTAGCCATATGTAAAAGGTAAGAATGTCTTCATCTCTTGAGGCAAGAACGTTAGACAGCGCAGAGCTTTTGACACAGATTACGGGCCAGCAGGTGCTGAACCGCGATTTGACTCCTCGGATCATGTTTCTATCGTCGATGGTGACGGTGCTAGTAGGGGTCGCTTACGCAGACGGACAGCTAGCGGATCGCGAAAGTCTGTATCTTCAAAAAGTTCTGAGTCAATTCGTATCACCTAAGAGTAGCCTCGGGAAAATGATTTCTCTGATGCTGAAGGGCGTACAAAGGCATAAAATTTATGCTCGCCCAAACGCGATTGGTTGTTTAATGAGCACCTTGTCAGTTTCTGAGAAACTGATCATTTTAGGATTTGGCTGTAGATTAGCGATCGCAGACGGCCACGCGGAAGCGCAAGAACGACAGTATCTCGAAACAGTAGCGAGTGCCGCAGCCGTGCCAACTCAGCAGATAAAGGCGCTCTTTTCTTGCCTTGATGGCAAGCAGTCTGAAGTCAATCAAGATGCTGTAGAAGAACTACGGTGGCTGCTAGATCCTCAACGCTTTCAAAGTATTGATACTGCGATTGTGAAGGCAGCTAGTTTTTTATCCTCTAAGTTCTTAACTAAGCCAAAGGCTCCAGTAAGTGTGGCTAGTCGCAAGCCATCATATGCGAAACTCGAAGAGTTTCAGGGCTATCGAGAGCAGTTAGGCACAATTTGCAGTGACCTCATAGAAGTGCTCAAAACAGAAGGTGAATACGATATTTTTCCATCAGTACTGGAAGAAGAAGTGCAGCAGCTTGCCCAAAAGATTCAATCTCAGAAATTCAGATTAGCAGTCGTAGGCGAATTTAGCCAAGGCAAATCGACATTCTTGAATGCGCTACTCGGTGAGGAATTGCAGCCAGTACGCGCCATTCCCTGTAGCGGAACGCTAACTGTACTTAAGTACGGTGCCGAGAAGCGAGTTGTCTGTTATTACAAAGATGGAACACAGGCTGTAGTTCCGTTTGATCAATATCAGCAGCGGGCATCTATCCCAGAAGAAGCGGCTTTAGGTAGCCGAGAGCTTGAGCTGGCAGAATCGAATATTGCTGAGATTGTACTGGAGCATCCGGGGCTAGAGCTGTGCCGTCATCACGTAGAGATTGTGGACTCTCCAGGACTAAACGAGCATCCTGATCGAACGGCTGTGACTGAGCGACTATTGCAAGATACCGACGCAGCTATCTTTTTGGCAAATGCACAGCGTCCGATGACGAAAGGCGAGCGGGATCTATTACAGAGCCTGAAGCATCGTTTGCAGAAAGAAGAGCCTAGTTCTCCGGCTGACAACTTGTTCGTGTTGATTAACTTTATGGATTTGTTGCGATCGCCCAAAGACGCAGCGCAAGTTAAAGCGTTAGTAAAGAATGCTGTACGCAATCCAGCAAAGCCTCTAGTCAGTAACGACAGTCGAGTTCACTTTGTGTCTGCGCGATCTGCATTGGAAGCAACCTTGACACAGACTCCCAACGAGCATTCTAAGCCTTTTGCAGAATTCATAAGCGCCCTAGAAACTTTCCTAGTAGAGGAAAGAGGCGAAATAACGCTCAAAAAAGGAATTGCAGATATTCAGCGGTTTGTTTCAGGCATCCAAGATGGTTTCGAGAAAATGACGAATATCTTGGAGGGAAAGCTCAGTCTATCAGCAGCAGAACGAAACAAAATACTAGAACAGACAGGCGAGATTAGCGGATTTGATGTCAAAATTCAGGTGCTTAAAGAGTCACTGATTGAAGAGTCAATATCAGATGTTTGCGACTCATGGGATCAGTGGTTAGAGGATATTGACGCCCGACTGATCAGTAAAGCCGAACAGTGGGAAACTGAACTTGAAGGAAAGAAAGAAATTCTCAAGGACTACGCGGAAAAATTTGTTGAGAATATTTCTGAAGAGCTGGATAATTGGTTGAAAGAATCTGTTGCAGAAACTATTCTAAAGCCTGAAGTAGAAGAAATTGAGAGCGAGATTATTGAAAAACTAGCAACTATACAGCGCGTCCTTAAATCTATTGATGATGGTACTGGCACTAGTTTGAATAAGCAGCTCGAACTATCAGGACTGGATGTTAGTCTCAAATTTCATTCCAAACTAAATCCCGATGCGGTGAAAGACGCGACAGGATTTTGGGATGGATTAGGCTTGATTGGCGGCGGTGCCGTAGTAGGAGGCGCGTTAGCTTTTGTTGGAGTTGGTCTACTACCAATTTTTCTAGCTAGTGGGGCCGCCGGCTGGTTTTTAGGTAGGAATGAGGAAGAAATGAAAAATGAATTGAAATTAGAAGCTTTCAATAAAGGTATCGAT
>NZ_JADEXO010000208.1 GCF_015207105.1 cf. Phormidesmis sp. LEGE 11477 | reverse complement strand
ATCGGTTTGAAGCAGAGGCGCTGATGCTGAAAAGAGCGGGGAAACTTTCTCGTTTTGAGGTACTTCGCGTTGGGTTTCTCTGACCTTTTGTTGGGAAAGGGGCGGGGAGCCAGAGAGAAGGCGGGTTTGGTGAATGTGAAGGGTGCGATCGCAAATCTGTTGGACGAGATCTAGTCGATGTTCAACAATGAGAATGGCCTGCCCCTGAACGGCTCTTTGTTTGAGTAAATCGAGCAGGAAGTGAGCGGTGGATCGATCGAGATAGGCGAAGGGCTCATCGAGCATTAGAACTGGTTGATCCATTGCCAAGACGCAGGCGATCATGAGTCGCTGCTTTTGGCCAGCCGACAAGTGAGCAATTGGCCAGTCTTTTTGGGCCTGTAAGTCGAATTCTTGCAGAATAGCCTGAGCTAGCAGCGGAATACGCGCAGTCGGGGTATTGAGATTTTCTAAACCAAAGACAACTTCGTCGTAAACGGTATCGGTAAAGATCTGGGTTTCGACGTTTTGCAACAGAATGCCGATCTGGTGTGATCGCTGGCAAATGCTCCAGCTTTCAATCGCTTGCCCCTGACAGCGAATAGTGCCGGTTAGAGTGCCGCTGATATGGGTCGGCGTAATCCCCGCAATGCAGCCCAGCAAAGTGCTTTTGCCGCTGCCAGTTGCCCCGGCAACCAGCGTGATTTCTCCTGGACGCAGCGCCAAGTTAATCTCACTCAGCACTGGCTGCGCGGCATTCGCGTAGGTAAAGCTTAAGTTCTCAACCTGGACTACTGGCTCCATTGCAAATGCCCAACGGCGCAAAAGATGAGGATAGCTGCGATCGCTACCCCACTATCCAATCTTCGCCACCGCAGCGGCTGGCCCATACTCCGATGGGCATTCGGATCATAGCTGCGAGTCTCTAGGCCCACGGTTACCTCATCGGCATAGCTGACAATCCGAAAAATCAGCGGCACAAATAAGCCTGAAAACCACTGCCTGGGCCGCCGCCCCAAATCAACTCCGCGTAGCTGGTTCGCTTCTATAATTCGCTGAGCCTCTTGCTGGATAACGGGCAGAAATCGCCACACTAGCATCAGGCTCAAGACCAAAAAAGAGGGCAGCTTCACCGCTTGCAGGGCGCGGGTGAGATCCGCAGGCGAGGTGGTCAAAGAAAAAAGCGGCCCCGGCAGCAAAATCGCCAGCAATCTTAGGGTGTTTAGCAGGGCGGCGGGGCCATCTCGCAATAGCCAGGTGAGCGCGGTGAACAGCAGAATGGCGATCGCACCCGTCAACCACAGACGCCACGGCATTCCCACCGTCAATAGCAATGCCAGCAATACCCCTACCAGCAACCCTGCCGCAGCGAGATTTTGCAAGGCAAACGCCACCGCCACCGCCACGAGGCTCAAGACGATCTTCAGCAGTGGATTCACCGACCAAAGCCACCCCCGCTTTGAATGACGTGAAGATCCCGCCGCGCTAGTCAACATTCAGCTTTCCTGCCCGCTGCAATTGCTTGACCACCCGCTCGCCTAGCCACCAGCCAAGAGCACCGGCCAAGCCAGACACTATCGTCATCAATATCAGCAGCCAGCTCTGTCCTACCCAAGCCGCAAAGATATCGCCAGCCGCATAAGCGCCGACCAAAGCACCAGCAACCGTCGCACTACTAAAGAACAACACATTCCCTAACAGGCGATTCACCCGGCCATAGAACCCGCCGCGAAGCAGCATCACTAGCTCTGTCACCAGCAGCGCTACTACGAGAAAAGCCGTGATAATCCAAGAAAGTCGGCTTAAGACCAGCGCCAATACGCCAATCATCAAAGCAACACTGCCAGAGCGCTGCAGTCGGGCCATGCCTAAGGTTAGAAAAATCCCTGCAAACGGTGCCCAAACAATGGTTCTAATCCCCGGTAGTGGAATCGACAGCGTCAGCGGCACCGTAATCACCGAGGCCACCGCAATCCCAATCGTCATAAAAGCGGCGAATACATAGTCTCTGAGCTGCCAGGGACGGGCAGATTTCGGCATGTTGTTTCTCCTGTTTTTGGCTCCTATTAGACACTTGTTTAGAAACTGGTATTGACGCCAAACAACACTCTTGCCCCCGGCGCGTCAAAGTTTGAAGTGGGATAGGCGTAGGGCGTATCAAACAGATTTTCGACCGTGAAAGTGAGCTGCGTAGCCGAGGCAACCTGGTAACCCAAGCTCAGATCGAATACCACCGCGCCTTCACTCCCAGGGCCAATATTGTTATCTTCTAACACGACATCGCCTTGGCCCGCATAAATGCGAGACTGAAGCAGCCCAAAGACGCGATCGCGCGCATAGCTCAAGCGCATCAGTGCCGTCGTCGGAAATACCTCAAGCTGATTTAAAGGCCGACCCGATTGATCCTCACTATCGGCAAAGGTGAGATTGCCCGCCAGGCTCAGGCCAGGAATGAACTCGTAGGCGGCATTGAGCTGCACGCCCTGAATCAGCACATCTTTGTTCACCACCCGAGTAGAAGGCGGCGGTGGCCCAGGTGGACCAGGTGGACCCGGCGCTGGCGTAAAGGATTCAAATCCTTGAAAATCGCTAATGCTGTTGCGGAAATAAACCAGACCCGCTGTAAAGTCACCACGGGTATAATCCAACCCAATGTCAATATTGTTGGCTCGCTCGGGCGATAAGTCTGGATTAGACTGCACCTGCCCGCGCGTAGGGGCAAAGAAAGTCCCATCAGCCGCGCTGCCAAACAAAAATAACAAACTAGGCGGACGCACGCCTTGAGCGAAATTAACCCGCGCTAGCAACCCATCTGTAATTTCGTAGACGCTGCCGACATTGAACGTAACGGCACTGAGATCATCGGACTGATCGGCGCTTTCTGTGGTGAAAAAATCGAGCCTGGCTCCACCCGTCAACGTCCAATCATCCGTCACGTTGTAAATCGACTGAGCGAAGAATCCGTGAAAATCACGCTGAGCACTCGGAGAAGTGGTATCAGCCACCCGATCTTCAAACCGAGAAGTATCTTGGCTAAAGTCATAGCCATAGGTCAGTGTCGCATCACCGATGGCGGTGGTGGCAATTCCTGTAAGACCAACGCTTTCGGTATCAGTGAGATCTGACGTAGGCACCGTGATGTCGGTCGGCACTGGAAAGGGAACTGTGAACTGGCTCAACGTTTCAGACTGGCGGCGACTGCGCTGATAGTAGGCCCGCACTTCTAACTCAGTACTGCCAGCGAGATCGTCATTGATGTAGGCCAAAGAATAGCGATTTGTCTGCCGAAACTTGTTGCGGGCCTCTAAAAACGGAGGAGAAGGAAAGCCATTAAGATCCGCGTCGTCTTGACGGTAGCGATCGAGTCGCAAGATTAGGCGAGACTGGTCATTGATGTCGTAGCGCCCCACCCCATACAGATCGAACACAGTGTATTCGGTGCCATCAGGCGGAATCAGATTGCCACTGCCATCACGTGCGTCTCCAGCGGTGCGGTAGGTCGCGCCCAGTACATAGTTAGGGCCAGACAGCTCTAGGTTCGTGTTGAATTCAGAGAAGCCGCCTCCATAAGTCTCGCTGCTAACGGTAAAGGGCTGATCGGGCTCAGGCAGTTTGGTAATGACATTGACCACGCCGCCAAAAGAATCCGCGCCGTAGATAGAAGAGGCAGGACCTTGCAAGACTTCGATGCGCTCTACTCGAAACGGATCGACGCTGCCAAAATCGGGGCCGAATTCCAAATTAGGACGGCGTTCGCCATCGACCAACAGCCCAATACGTTCTCCGGTTACCCCCCGGATGTTGACCGATCCGCTGAGCAGCCCTAAGCGGTTAATAGTCACACCGGGCAAGGTTTGTAGGGCATCTGGCACCGTGCGAATGAGCGGACGCTGCTGTTCTAGATCTTCTGCGGTGACCACTTCTACAGTGGCAGACGTCTCCAGCTCTGGGGTCGGACGACGAGCTGCGGTGACCACTAGTCGTAACCCTTCTTCTGGGGCCGCTATTGGCGGAGCCTCCTCGGCGATCGCGTCTTCTAGCACAGTTTCATCAGGATCGGTGGTGACTGGCGGGGCGATCGCGCCTATTATTTCCAAGATTAGTCCGGTTTCTCCGGGCTCTGCAGCAACGATCGGCACCGCTGTTTTACCTACGATTTGAATCCGCACGCTGTCAGTATCAAAAGAGCTCACCGTCAATAGCTCAATCTCCTCGGTAAGGCTTTCCTGCCGAAGCGCTGCACCTGGGACGAGTTGAGCGTTGGCGATCTCTAGAATTAGCGTATTTCCAAAAACAGTTTCAACAATGCTGGCCTCAGACACTGCTTCGCCATCTAACAAAATCTGTAGACCTGCCTCCGTTTCAATCACGCGAACAGTTTCAATTTGCACAATTTGGCTTGGACTGCCTTGATCAATTGGCGCTGAGTCGGATGGTGGCACGATTTGCGCTCGGGCGGCTGGTGCGATCGCAATGCTAAAAGCAACAGCCCCGCCCCCTAAAAACAACAAAAACCGTCGCACCTAAATTCCTCACCCATTACTTTGTTGACTGTCTAATTTTTACTACTCGATTTTCTGCTATCTGATTAAAGGAAAAT
>NZ_JADEXO010000007.1 GCF_015207105.1 cf. Phormidesmis sp. LEGE 11477 | reverse complement strand
GGACGTTAATTAAAATGCTTGTCGAGACGGGCTGACGGGGGTACTTAAGCTTGCTTAGGTATCTAGTTAAGAGTCTTTGAAGCAAGAATCTCCGACTATACCCATAGGGTTAGGGGGAGAGCGTCAATAAATCAAGATCAGTTAGGGAATGAGAAAACTCAGATGTAAGCTATTCCCTATCCCCTACTGCCCGTCTCACCCCCTACGCCGTTAGCGCTGTCTTCTCTTCTGCTTTTTGTAGGGAAATAGCATCTTTCGCGTTTCCGAATCGCCGATCGCGCGCCTGATAGGTCAATAGCGTCTGATGGAACTGCGCTCGGTCAAAGTCTGGCCAAAACGCATTCGTAAAGACCATCTCGGTATAGGCTAGCTGCCAAAGCAGAAAATTGCTTAGCCGCTGCTCACCGCTGGTGCGAATCAACAGATCGGGATCGCTACCTCGTGTGTACAGATGCTCAGCAATCGTATGTTCAGTGACGTCGCTAGCAGCCATGTCCCCTTTCTCTACCTTCTGAGCTATCTGCTGACAGGCAGTCGCAATCTCGCTGCGGCTGCCGTAGTTGACAGCAACGTTAAAATCGATTGCAGTATTGTTCGCAGTTTCTTCTACTGCCCGGCTCATTTCTCTTTGTAATGCTGGCGATAGCGCTGAAAGATCGCCAATGAAGCGAACGCGAACGCCTTCTTTGTGCATCGCCATTAGCTCTTTTTTCAGCATCTTTTCAAACAGCACCATGAGAAAATCAACTTCTGTTGTCGGACGTCTCCAGTTTTCTGTAGAAAAGGCGTAGGCAGTTAGCGCGCCAATTCCCCAATCCTTGCAGCAGCACAATAGATCTTTGAGCACCCTAGCGCCTTGTCTGTGTCCAGCAATTCTAGGCAGTCCTCGCTGATTGGCCCAGCGGCCATTGCCATCCATAATCACAGCCACATGCCGAGGCACACATAGAGGATTGATATCATCAGGAAGCACAGAATAGGTGTGCATATCAGTTAGCCGCATAGATGGTCACAAAGACGTTGTCAGAATTCCCGTCGTTTCACTGGAGCTAGCAGTCCTTGCTAATATGCGTAGGCGCAGCCCGCCAGAACAATCGCTGAATCGGTTGGCATCGTCAAGGGTTCAGGCTATCGGACGCATCGCTTCGATGTCAGTCGGAAAAAGTCGGCTGTCTCTTTGGCCTAATTATTTGGGCAGTCTCTTTGGACTGGCTCTCTGGTCTGGCTCTCTGGTCTGACTCCCTAGCCTAATGTAGCTGTGACCATCAGAGGGTTGTGACTAGCTAACGCTTATTCCCAAAGATTTAGTTTGTTCGGAACATTCCCCCTAGGATAGGTAGTCTACTATGCAGGCAGAACTACGATGTCTGCCTAATTTAGCTGAAGCCAGTACATACACTTGAAGGGGTTATGAGTATAGAGCAAGCTATTGAGTACGCCGATCAGTTGCTATTCGACCAGACCGGAAAACATCTGAGCGATCTGCAAAGCCACATCATTCAGCAGAGCTGGCATGGCAGAACCTATGGACAGGTTGCCACTTTGGCTGGATATAGCGAAGGCCATGTAAAAGATGTCGCTTCTCAGCTATGGCGGCTATTGTCTAGTGCGCTAGGAGAGCGAATTACTAAGGGAAATTTGCGATCGCGCCTAATCAACCGCATCAAGCGTACTCTCAAAAAAGCCTCTACTGCTAACTTCCTAACGGCTTCTCACGTGCTATCGGCTCCAGATTTCATCGGTCAAGAACAGACCCTTTCAACGCTGCAGGCCCTGAGTCAGCGACAGCCTATCATTGTTATTCAAGGAGAAGGTGGCCTAGGCAAAACGACGCTTGCTCAGCGCTACTGCCAACCGTTCAAACAGGTGCTAGAGCTGCTAGTAGCCAGAGAAACTAGCCACATTGTCAAAGCAGAAAGCGTCGTGGAAGAATGGTTGCAACATCACTTCAAGCAGCCACCTGCCAAGGCGTTTGGCATTACGCTTAGTCGGCTAAAGCATCAGTTAGAACAGAATGAAGATAGCGTAGTTTTTATTGACAATCTAGAGTCAGCGCTGCTAGGCAACGGACAGTTTGCCACAGAGTACAAAGGCTATGTAGAACTCTTGCGCGTATTAGCTACGACAAAAACAACAACAATCATCACCAGCCGCGATCGCCTTTGCGAACCTAGCTTGAAAGTCTATCACTATCGCCTGCCTGGTTTGCCACTATCTGCCTGGTGCCAGTTCTTTCAAGCGCACATCAAGCAAACCAACATTAAGCAAACAAATCTTAGAGAATCCGATTTCACTAACATCTTGAAAAGCATGCACCGGGCCTATGCTGGTAACGCAAAGGCAATGGAAGTGCTATGTTCAGCGGTTGTAGAAGACTTTGGCGGGGATATCAGTGCCTACTGGCAACAGAACGAAACTAATCTGTTGGGCAGCGCTGAGCTGAGGAACCTGATTAGCAGCCAAGTTGACCGTTTGCGCGCCCTAGATCCAGAATCATATACAGTGTTTTGTAGATTAGGAAGCGAGCACATGCTAGATAAGTCGCGTTGGCATGCGGCTGAGATCTTGGCATTGATGTGGGATATTCCACTTGAACGGCAGCGAGCAATCTTGAGTTCGCTGCGCGATCGCTCGTTATTGCTGCTGCAAAAAGGTATCTATCGCCTGCATCCTGTGATTAGAGCCGAGGCTGGAATGCGATCGCGCACTCCTAACGCCTTCACAACATAACCCGAAAGAGTTGAATGGTTTAGCTGGGGGCCTCACTTCTAGAGACTTAGACCAGTGCGACGCCTTTTCTTGAGGTAGGATAGCGAAGCACCTCACTGAGCCTATTCACTGACCGGTTTTATTTCTGGCCTTGATGACGCGCACGAATCGAGAATCAACAATACGGGGTTGACCGTCAATTGTTTCTAGTATGAAAGTTCGCTCTTCTCGCTGAATCTCACCGTTGGGATATACATAGGTGTTGTGTCCAGTCAGCGTCAGTGCTTCCTCTGTTTGATCGACAACCACAAGATTTTCTACGGTGACACGCTCAAACCTCTCAAAGAACTCTCGGCTAAAGCTAGGAGCAAGGTCTTCTGAAAAGACAGCAACCGCATTATTCCAAGATTGACTAGAGATGTCGCTATAGAGCGTTTCGACTAGGGCGATCGCCTCTTCAGGATTAGGCGTAGGTTCTTCTGTAATATCGGATGTGGATCTAGGTGTGGGTTCATCTGTAGATTCAGGTATGGACTCAGGTTCGGGTGCAAAGCCTCCATCGATCGAGGGCTGTTCTAAAGGCTGTTCAACCCGCTCAAAGCCACCTGTTTGCACGGGTCTATCTGGTTGCACAGCAGGCTCCGACACAGTAGGCTCCGACACAGCAGGCTCTGATATATTGTTACGCCAAGCTAGTAGACCAGTGCTAAATATAGCAACGGTACCTATCGCAAGGCCAAAGGGCAGCAAAACGTTTCGACTAGAAGCGGGGGTTGAAGGTGCTGCTGGTTTATGGGTCTGTAGCGACAAATCAGCTTGTGATGAGTCAGCCTGTCCTGCTTGCGATGATACAGCTACAGTTTTAGCCATAGTAGGCGATAGCAGCGTCTGGGTAGATAACGACAGCGTTCGGGTAGGATCCGCAGGATAATAGTCCGAACTATTTGAGCCAAGATGTGCATACTCCTCAGCAGCTAGGGTAGTGAACTGGCTCAGTTCGCTAGGTAGACAGTTCAAAGCGCTAAGTGCAACTGAAGCAGTTGGGAAACGGGCGCGAAAGTCATAGCGCACCATGGTGTCTAAGAATGTTTTGAGGGCAGGGTGAATATGGGGTATGGTTGTCCACCAGCTAATTTCTCCGGTCTCAGGATCGATTGGAAGCGTGCTGGGGTGACGTTGGGTTAAGCCTTGGATCGCAATCATGCCGACGGCATAGATATCGCTGCTAAAGTGGGGGCGACCTGCGACCTGTTCACTGGGCATATAGCCTCGAGTCCCGATAGAAATAGTTCTACCTAAGCTTGACTGCGATCGCGTAAGCTGAGTAGTTACCTGTTTGACCGAGCCAAAATCGATTAGCACTAGGCGGCTATCAAGTTCGCGACGAATCAGATTTGAGGGCTTAATGTCGCGGTGAATCACCTGCTGCTCATGCACAAACTCCAAAGTATTTAGTAAATCGCCTAAAAAGCTGATTACGATAGCTTCTGACCAGCGGGCTGCCGGCTGCGTAGCCAAACTCAACTCAAATTCTAATGAATGGCCCCGGACCAAATCCTGTGCTAGGTAGAACTCTTGGTTTTCTTCAAAATGGGCTAATAAACGAGGAATTTGAGGATGATCTCCAAGCTCAGAAAGTACCCTAGCCTCTGTTTCAAACAGTCGTCTAGCAACTTGTAACTCTTCAGCACTACTAACTTGAGGCTTGAGCTGTTTGACAACGCACTCAGGGTAACCAGGCCGATGACGATCTTGCGCTAAGAAAGTTTGTCCAAATCCGCCAGCGCCTAACTGTCCTGTAATCTGATAGCGTCCACCCAGCAGAGGTAGACCTTCTGTGTAGTTCGGCGGATGAGGTTGATTGCTCATAGAAGATTGACTGTGGAAAGAGCGCGCGTCAGGCAGTGGGTATAGACTTTAGTCCATACATCTGGCATTGCACTTAGCACCCTAGTTACGCTTAGCGCTCTAGCTCTATTAGCGCCTTATAGGATAAGAGAAGATAAGAGTTACCGCTTCTATCAATAGTTTAAGCTAAGCGCGGGTTGCTATAGCTAGCGTGTGAATGCATCCGCCCGCTAGCTGACCACTTTACTTTTCTATACACAGTGCAAATATATACAGTGCAAAGATGGAACGGTTTCTAGCTAGCTGACTCTTCAATAACAGCTTCCGCCTGGTCTGTTGCCATGATGACTTCTTTGAAGCGAATCATTTCTTGACGAGGGTCAGCGTAGCTTACCTGAATCGTTAGCCGCTCGCCGACTTCTACGGCCCGGTCGAAGCGCATAACGAATTCTAAACCCAAGTCCTCGAAGATAATCAGACCTAAGCTTTCATGTTCACGCAGCCAGCGCACCATGACCACATCCCAGGGCTGTCCTGGGTTTGCTTCATCCTGCCGCTTCAGGTACTCGATCGCCCAGTATTTCTTCGTCTGTCGCTCTACCATCACGGCTTCATAGGCGGCGTTAGCGACGCTAGCAATAATCTCAGGCATCTCTACGGGCGTGAACGGCAGATCGGCTCCGCGCAGGTGGGCTTTGAGCTGAAAGTGTCCCATCAGATCTGTGTAGCGACGAATCGGTGAGGTGACTTGGCAGTAGCGATCTAGCCCCAAAGTGGCATGACGCGCGGGGGTAATGCTCATTTCGCTGCGAGTCATGCATCGACGAATAGCAGAATCACGTACCCATCCGGCTTCTAGCTGCATCAGTTCTTCTTCAGAAGGGAGTTCGGGCTGTGGCTGAGCGCGAAAGGGCAGTGGAATCTTGTTGTCTTCGCCGTAGCGAGCCGCTATCTCGCCAGTGAGGATCATCATCTCGGCCACCATCTCACGAGAGTTCGATGATTCGAGGATATCGATGGTAATGACGTCATCGTCAACTTTAATCACAGATTCAGGCAGCTGAATATCAATAGCACCTTGTGATTTTCGCCAGGCTAGACGCCGTTTAGCATGCTCGAACAGCGTTAGCAGTTCGCTCTCTGCCTGAACGCCTAGCTCGATCATTTCGTCTGCATCATCATAAGTCAGTCGATAGGTCGGCTTCACGAGGCTAGGCTGAATGCTGTATTCTGCAACACTGCCGTCTTCGGCTAATAGCACACCGAAGCTGAGCGCGTTGCATATCTGGCCTTGAATCAGGCTCATCGGCCCAGCAGCTAGCTCGAACGGGAACATAGGAATGACGCCAGTGGGCAAATACACAGTGGTACAGCGTCTGCGAGCTTCTGTGTCTAGGCTGTCATTGATGCTGATCCACCGGGTGGGATCGGCGATGTGAATCCACAGCTTGTAGCGGCCATCAGCTAGAGTTTCACAGCTCAGGCCGTCATCGATTTCTCGGGTGCTTTCATCGTCTACGGTGTAGACCTTTAGGTGAGTTAGATCGGCGCGATCGCCCTCAACTTCAGCAGGCGGTGATTCAATAATCTGCGCGACCCTTTCACTAAGCTCTTCAGGAAACTGAGTGGGAATCTGTCGGCGTCGCAGCGCTAGATTTTCATGCTGAGCCCACAGCCCTAAAGCAACCAAGAAGTCAAAAGCTGCCTCTGGCGACTTGTCTTGATCAAGCTCAGCGAGTAGCTCTTGGGCGGCGTTCTTTTGACTAGATTCATCACCTAGCAGCGCATAGCGTTCAACAATTTCTAGGCGCGGGCGATCGCTCTTCTCCCACTCAACTGACTCACCCGATAGGCCCGCCTGAATCCGCGCCAAAAAGCCTTCTCGCTCCGCCTGATTAGCGGCTTCACGGGCAATTTTGTGCTGCAGCTCTTCAACTTGGCTAGCAGACCGGGGCTCGTAATGATCGCCCTTTTGCTTGAAAAATATTTTGTCTTCGCTTAGCAGACGATGTGCCGCGTAGCACAGGGATGGACTTTGGTCTGAAAATAATAGCTGCGCTAGAGAAGCGGGTGTGGCTGGTTCTTCTAGCTCTAGCAATAGCTCCCATGCGACCTCTAGGTTATCTGGGTCGATGTAGTTTTGCGCTTCAGTTACAAACCCTTCGATCTCTGTCGGCTCGTAGCTGGTTCTACCTTCTTCTGTGCCCACTTCGTAGATGATCTGCCGAGGATGAATGATATGCGACTGTCCAGAGTAATCGACCAAAACCCAGTTCTTTTTGCCCTCTGGTCTATCGGCGACGGCTAGATGGGGCGATCCCTTCAGCTTGAATTCTACGAGCGTTCCCTTTTCCACAGTTCCTTGGGTGCGAGTTTCTGGTGTAAGCCTTCTCAGTACAGATCTGTTTGCTACAGCAAAAAAGCTACCTGCACTACTAGTCAAAGTAGCAGACAAAAGAAACGAGTCCTTGCCTAGTGCAGATAGCTTGATATTTATTTGTTTGTCCGACACAGAGTCTCTTCGGCGTGGTCTCTTCAGGACAATTGCTTCAGCAGGGCAAAAAGCCCAATAGCAATCTAGCCGTCTTCGTTGACGTAGGGTAGCAAAGCGACCACACGAGCGCGCTTGATTGCCTTGGTTAGGTCGCGCTGCTGCTTGGACGTCAAACCCGTAATCCGGCGAGGCAAAATCTTACCGCGCTCAGTGACAAACTTGCGAAGCAAATCTACGTCTTTGTAGTCAATTTTTTCTTCTGGTTTAATCGGGGAAACCCGACGACGGAAGTAAGCCATAACCTTTTATTCTCTATATCCTTAGCTTGTCGATCTCTGGTCTACTTAATTTCTTTATGAACGGTGTGCTTGTTGCAGTGCGTGCAAAACTTCTTCAGCTCCATGCGGCCAGTCGTATTGCGACGGTTCTTCTGGGTGGTGTAGCGCGAGACCCCATTAGAGCGCTTATCGGGATTAGTGCGGCACTCGGTACATTCGAGTGTGATTACGAGACGGACGCCTTTTGCCATGATTGCTGGAAGAACGAAGAACTTTGTGTCAATGCAGTCTTCAATTATGCCACAGGAAGGATAAACATGACTTTCTCAACTTGAAAGGTTTGAAAAGTTTCCTGCGAATATACTCTTATGAAGTATTGGCTTTTTTAATATTTCGAAGATCAAAGAAGGTACAGCTCGGCTAAGACCTAAGTTTGATTCTGTTACCAAGAACTTGGTTTGCTTATCACGTCTCCTCGAAGATTCGTCAGATTTTGTGGAAGCTGAGTTCTCGGGAGAAGGGCAGATGGTAACGTTGCGTGCTTATCAGCGGCGCTTCTAAGTTCCCTAGCCCCTGCTCTTTTTTTGTTCTGGGCAGGGACGTAAACGCTGACCTTAATGTGAGGATGTCGATACTTGACAAGGCTGATAGCAGGAGCTAGGTCAGAGTCCCCGGAGACTAAAACCATTCGCTCGCAAGCTCCTTGATATGCATCATCAAGCATTTGAAGTGCAATATTGACGTCCGTTCTTTTTTCTTCCGGTTTGCGGAAGGTTCTACGATGCCGATGATGGCAAGATTGAACCCTACACTTCACTTCCTTTAGTTTGTAAAGTCCTAGAACCGTTCGTATCTTTGGAAATGTCTCAAGCGCTTCCAGATAAGTTCTCTGACGAAGGAGCTGGTTGCCGCTGACTTCAGCCGTAAAGTACCAGATCCGCTGTATCTGGTCGTCTTGTCTAAGCAGCTCGAAGTACTTTTGCAGATTTAGCCATTTGTAAGGCGTGGACTTTAAGGCACCGTAATATAGATTGAATCCATCAATGTAGATAATGCTTCGCTTGCTCAAAACTGACACCTTTTCAACGAATAAGGTCCACTAACTTCCGCTAGTGGACCTTATTTCAATAATGTAGGTAGCCATATAGGCTACCTGACCGGCTTGCACCGGGGAGTCGTTTTAGAATAATAGCGCGCTTCAGTGAGACGAGTCAACCAAGCATCCGTTACTCCAATACGCCACGAACGTAAGTCAAATTTGCTGTTTCTGTTCGACGCCGAAGCCGACTAAGGCGAGCTGATCTAGCGGCTGGTTTTCGGGGGGGCGGATGTAGTTGAAGATGCGGCGGATACGCATTTGGGGATTGATCAAGGTGATGGAATCGACGGAGATGATGCGGGTGTAGCGGGTAGTCATTAGCAGTTCGCGGGTGCGAGCGTCGAAGCGAAAGTCGGAGATGATCGGGCGATCTTCTTCATAGGCCCGGTCGCGCAAGTAAGCCCCTTCTAGAACCTGCTCGGCATTCACGGTTTCATCGTTGGGCACGAAGGCTAGATTCAGTGACTGATCTTTGGCGACGCCGGCTTCAGAGACGGTGTGAAAGACTAGATGAAAGCCGGGACAGATTTCCATATCGGCTCCCTGCTCAAAGCGGTTGTCTGAAAGGACTTTGGCTTTTTTGTCGGCGGTTAGGGGTTGGACACGGAATTCGGTGTGCGATCGCTCTATCGCCCCTTCACTCAAATAATGATAGGTTCGCTCAGAATCCCAGCCGCCGACGCAGCTATCGAAAAACTGATGAAAGATCGCAAGTGCTGACATCGCTAGGCATCCTAAACTCGTCGTTGATATCTATTAGGTTACAAAAGATAGGTTACAGAGAGTAGATTACAAAGAACTTAGCTTTTCTTGAACTAGCCAATTGGTAGAGTCTATTTCAGATTCGTCAACTGATACGCCTAGCTGGTCTAGCGCCAGAATTGCCGCATATTGAAGATCCCAAATGGGCATGGTCGTGGCTGTTTTCAATTCGTCAATCGCTGCCGAATTGCCAAGCTCGCCCAGCGCGATCGCAGCCGCCACTCTAGACTTTTGAAACTGCGGCGCTTTGTTATGCAGTGCCTCTACTAGCAAATCGGATGCTTCACTCATCTTTAGCCAGCCGCATAGCCGCATGATGTGATAGTGCGCGCCGTAATCGTTGTAGCCTTCAGCCTCATAACTTTCAATTAGCGCTGTAGGTGCCGTCTGTGCATAGTTTTCTATCAGCGTTTTGCTGCCTAAATAGCAGCGGCCAAAGTCGGTGCCGTACAGCTCTTGGATCAGTTCTTCGATGGCAGGCGGCGAGCTATAGGAATGAACAAGCGCTATGTCATTGGGATGATCGCGCAGGGTTCTTTCTAGCCAGGGTTTGACTTGAGCAAAGGCGATCGCACCCGCTTCTATCCCCGCTGCGGCCAGCAGCTTGATACCCCGCAGCCGAAACACCATCGAGACCGGGCACTGCGCTACGTTGGGAATCGCCTTAGAGTAGCGAGCATCGATCAAGTCTTGAATACTGCCGCGCCGCGCGTTTACATTCGTATTCTGCAAATAGCCTAGGATTTTCGGCATGACGCTTTCATCGCCCTGCAGCTGATAGAGGGCTGATAGCGCCGCGCTGGCAATTGGCGCACTTTCGCTATTGATAAAAGGTCGAATCCGTTCAACCGCTGGGGCATAACCCAATGCTGCCAGAGTGTGGATGATAGTTCGATAGCTTTGGTCGGGCCGCTCTAGCTGCTGAGCCAGTTTCTCTAACGTAGCTGAGCTGTCTGTGCCGATCTCGCCTATCGCCCAGGCCGCATTCTCAACCAAATAGTTATCGTCATCGTCTAGGCAGGCTTTGATCGCAGGAAGCGCTGATTTCACTTTCAGTCGGCCTAGGCTTTCTACCGCCTTGCGTCGTACGATGCGATTGTCTAGATCGGGTGATGTGTTGTTGGCTGCTCGCATGAGAGATGCGATCGCCCGCTCCGTATTAAAATTCACTAGGTGAGAGGCCGCAATATACCGACTCGATGCCTCATCCGAATCATCCGCAGGTCCATCTAAAATCTCAATGGCCTGAGCCTCGCTGAGATTAAACAGACCGGAAAACCGATTAGTCATAGCACTTATATACCGGTCAAACGCGGCCTGAAAAAACTGTTCACTGCCTATAGGATCGCATTAGAAAGCGTCCAAATCAAAACCAATTCAAAAGTACAGCCTTTTAAGGTAATCACCCGTATATAACAAACGTTCATGACTAGTTCTAGGCAACCGACGATTCTCTCTCAGGCAGAAGCTGATGCGCTGATAGTCGAAGTTCAGACTCAGCAAAACACAGGCACCTTCGATGCCACTGACACTCAGCTAATAGAACAGCTCGTCGAAGGGTTCAACGATACTCGTGGGATGAAACGTCTGGCCTTTGCCGAAATTTTGGGCAAAGTTGGAAAACCCGCAACGCCAGCGCTGATTAACGGGCTGACACATCATCAAAACCCCACGGTTAGACGAGCCTGCGCTAAAACCATGACGCTGATTGCCGATCCGTCAACCATTCCCACTCTGGTCCACTCGCTGCTGCACGATGATGACACCGTTGTGAGGGGCTCAGCCGTGGGTGCCCTCGCTGTTATGGGAGAAGCCGCCGCGTCAGTGCTGCTCGACATCATTGCCTCGCCCGATTATCCCGATAGCTCAAAGGGACTAGCGACTTGGGGACTGTCTTTTGTTGGCACAGCGGGCGCACCGCATCTGTACCAAGCAATCGATTCCGCTCACGAAGAGGTGCGTAGCGCGGTTGTCGGGGCGCTGACTAACCTGGTTCAAGAAGATGACGACCAGGAGGCGCTCGGCCTGATTGCCAGCAGCCTGAGTGATTCTTCTCCTATGGTTCGCTCTGAAGCCGCCGCCGCGCTAGGAAAGCTCAGTAATTCAGAGGTAGTGCCCCACCTGGCTACGGTGCTGACCGATAGGGATAGTGATGTCAGAAAGACGGCGGCTATGGCCCTGATGAAAATTGGAGATAGCGGTGCGATCACGCCACTCAAAACCGCATTAGACAGCGAAACCGACGAAGCCCTGCAGCCTGTTTTGCGGCTAGCCATTTCCCAGCTAGAAAGCAGGCAAGAAGAAGCGGACGATGGCTGGGACTAGGGAAATATAGGGCATACAGCGATGTTCTTACGCATCGTTATAGATCCGCTCTTTATTCCTAGCTATGGAAACCAACGTCGCCGCCGCTCTTGAAGTTCACGATTATCAGCAAGCCACTCGTCTGCTAAAGCAGTGGCAGCAGCAGGAGCCGTCGAGCCTGTTAATGCGGCTATATGCGGCCAAGCTGCACGAGCAAACCAACAAACTAGACACCGCCCAGAAAACCTATCTAGCCTTGCTCAAGCAATCCACCAGCACGAAGATAATTCGACAGGCAAGAGCGGGGCTACAACGGATAGAAAACGCTCAACAATTGGCAAAAGCTCAGGCATTAGAGCAAGCAAAAGCCACAGCGGACGGCAAAGAACTGGCTATCTTGGCGATCGCATCTCTCCCGACCGCTGCGTCTACTCAATCAGCTAGTGCGACTCAATCAACTAGTTCGCCAGTCACCCGGCAAGCCGCCATCGACAGCATTGCCAAAGTCTTCAATCTCGATCCTTACACCGCCCGTCAAAAGCTCCCTAGCAGCGGCTTTCGCATTCACCGCCTCGGGCCTTTAGGGGCAGTTAACTACTACGCTCAGCAGCTAGCCGCTCCCGCCTTCTGCGCCAAGATTAGCCAGATAAAATCGCTGCAAACGTTTCAGGTAACTCACTTTGAAGCGCTTTTACCCAGCCCGCTTCTGGTATGCAAAAATACAGAGGGTCAGCTCGGAAAAATTAGCTTCGATCCGGCAGAAGTTAGCCAGATTGTCAGCGGTCAGCTCCCTATTTTTGAACAGGTTGCAGATCTAGGGAACTGGGGTAAGACCGTTCACAAAGAAAAAGTACAAGACTATGCTCAGGTGCTAGATTTGCACCTACCGGGCCGACAAATCGTGCTGAGATTGTGCGATCGCCTCTATCAATATCAGAAGGGCGTCGCCCTCAGCGCCACCGCCGAACTCAACAGCCGTATTTTGTGGAATGGGTTGCGATCACATCTGCTCGAAGCCATCGACGGCACGCATCACAGCGACTTTACTAAATTTGGCAAAAGCGCCTTGGAATTTATTCCATTGCTACCTGCGATCGCTCCAAACCTGGATCTAGACCGCCGTGCCCCTAGCGATTGGGATCTAGTCTTTCATCTCTACAGCAGCCTCTGCTACTTCAATCAGACCTTATGACATTAGAGCTGATAGAAAAGATTGCTAGCGTTTCGCATTAAGGATCTGGCGAGCCGTCAGCTTCAGCGTAGGGAATGTCGAAGAATGCACTAAGCAATCACCTTCAAACTCGGTGCAGTTATAGACTCTGTAGTCTAGAGTGCAGATGGTTACCTTCGACGCTAATGAATCTAGAATCCAATACTCAGGAATTTCTAACAGCGCATACTCGGAAGGTTTAGAACGATAGTCGTCCGCTTTTGTTGACTGACTGACGACTTCTACCACTAAAACAGGGGGTGGTTCGTTCAAGTCGATGACAGATTCGCGCTCACTCATCGAATCCCATTGTTCTACACGCAGGACAGTCACCTCAGGAATTCTACTTGTATCCCAGCGCGTGCCTCTAGGAGAACGAACACCTACCAACATTTGTTTAGCAGTCCAAGGCTTTTGGATTGAACGGATATGGGCCCGAAACTCATCGTTGATAAATTCAGCGATCGCACCGTGTTTACCCGTTCCAAGACTCATAGGAATAAGTACTCCGTCTACCAATTCATAGCGAGTGTCGGTACCGTCGGCATAAGTCAGGTATTCATCAAAAGCTATCTTCTTGAGTGCGACTGTCATAGCTTTAAGCCCAAAATTGCCAAGCCCAAAATTGCTCGAGCTCTCTTGTCTCTTATTCTACTGCGTTCCGATGATTGCAGAGATTTGCTATGCATAGCTTTTATAGTCTGCGGCTAAGGGAGCAGGCAAGTAGGTTCTCCACAGATCTGCAAAGCGGATTTTAGGCGATGACCAGGGTTTGAAAGGACCGCTCCAGTGAATAAGCTTGGCCTCTGACAAGAATTTTTCGCCCGAAGCTAATAGCAAGTTAGTGACGGCTGGGTGAGTGCCGTAGCCACAGCGGTTCCAGTTCTTGTCAGCTTGTAAATAGTCTTTAAACATTAGATTAAAGACTGGCTCATCGCCTAGGGTATATAGCTTGTAGTCGCTCTCGGCATCCAAGTCTAGATAATAGTTCAAACGCTCGTAAGTTTCTTCGTTCCAGAAAGAAAGGTCGGTGAACCAAACGCCTGCATTAAATGTTTTGTTGAACTTTGGAATTTCCTTTCGCATCTTAAAGAGATTACTGAAATAGAAAATGCAAGGGTAGAAGTGAGGAATAGAGCCGAAATAGCGATGTTTGTCTAGCGCTTTTGTGTAGGCATATAGCTCTGCGATATCTCCTAACACGATTAGATCTGTATCCAGATAGATTATTCTTTCTAGATCTTCAAAAGCATCTCTAAAGAAAAAACGAGAATATTGAATATATCGACTGTTTCTTCGATCTTCTGTCTTTTCTTTAAACCGATTGTCTAAATACTCTCGTAAAAAAGCAGGTGGCAGATACGATTTTACTCGCCACTGGGCGGCTAGTGTAGGCAAAGACGCCCCAATTTTCTCTTCAAAGAACTGTTCTTCTCCAGGCGGGACTAAGACATTGAATCGAATAGCCTCAGGATTTGCTGCGTTGCTTGTAATAGAATTCATGGCAACAATCAGCGATAGCCAGATTTTTCTATTGAGAGAAAAGACGATTTCTACATTCATTCCTTTCACCGCTATTAAATTAGCGAAGCATCATTCAGCGCTCATTATACAGGGCAGAGCTACTACAGGGCAGAGCTACGGGTCAAGCAGAAATAACGATCACCGTTTATAGCGTCTGTTTCCAGTTATATAGGTAGAATTGATGAAAATCTTCGATCAAAGCATCTTCATCGATAATGAGCAGCCCTACGGAGCCAACTGAACAATCAGCATTAGACTCAACGTCAGAGTCAACTTCAGACTTAATATCAGAAGTTCAAGACATAGAAAGCGACTCGTCAGCAGTCACGCGCGTTGATGAACTTGTCGCTAAGCTAGTACCTATCTATTTTGTCAGCGGCTTGGGCGCGGATGAGAGAATTTTTCAGTGGCTGCGCTACGAAGGCTATCGCCCTGTCCATATTCAGTGGGTATCGCCAGAGCCTGATGAGCCAATTGCAGACTATGCTAAGCGGCTAACAGCGCAGATACAAGATGAGTGTCCAGTTGTGGTTGGTCTCTCTTTCGGCGGGCTAATCGCGGTAGAAATAGCTAAACAGATTGAAACTAAACGAGTAATTTTACTTTCTAGCGCCAAAGATAGCTCAGAAATACCTTTCTATTTCAAGCTATTTCGAGCCTTTCCGATTCATCGTGTTTTTCCATTCAAAAGCTTACTCTGGGCGTTTTATTGGCTGCTCTATTGGCTGTTTGGGCCAGAAGGAGCTGATCAAAAGAAACTGCTAAAGACGGTGCTTGTAGAAACCGACCCGCACTTTTTGAAATGGGCGCTGCACAAGGTGGTGACTTGGAAAAATCGAGAGATTCCAGACGATCTGGTGCATATTCATGGAAAAGGCGATCGCATCTTCCCCTATCGATTTGTCAACCCTAACTACAGCGTTGAGAACAGCGGCCATCTGATGGTGATGAACCGAGCCGAGGAAGTCTCTGATCTACTAGAGGAGTTAGTGCTACGAGCGTAGTTTTCGGTTCGCTGGTGCCTTGTCCGAGGTGCCTTGTCCGAGGTGCCTTAGGCCAAACCTCTGTATGAACTAGACACGAGATACCAGTGCATTACCCTCCACCTTTTCTAGCATCTGCTGCTTTGCTTCAGCTAAGTCTTTTCCCTGTACATTAACCCGGTAGCGTAGAGGGGACAAATACACTTCAATACCTTTGTCTTTTAATTTTTCATCCAAGATATGAAGCGCTACTTCTGCGCTGTTCTCGGCGCTTTTCACAGTTGGTTTGGCTTCATGGGCGATCGCATCCAACATCCCTTCAAACCCCAAAAAAGCAATTCGATACATCAGCTCACGGCTGTACTTGCCATCAAAATAGCCCCCATGAACATTACATCGATTAGGACTTTTGCGCTGAGTCCCTATATGCAACATCAGCTCGACATAGTCCCAAAAGCTTAGGCTATGGCGACGGTGAGCCCTAGTCAGCAGGGCGACAGGTTGCTCGGAAGGTTGATAGGTTCCCTGGTGTTGGATGTTAAGACGAATGTCCTTATAGTCTGTGCAGTCAAAAAAGGTAAACAGGTCAGCTAAGCTAATCGTCTCGTCGTCTCGATCGAATAGGGTAGAGAGATTGGTATGAGGACGCTTTGGCGCACGGTTTCGATTGAACAAGCTTTGAATCAGGTAGGGTAGCGTTGGCGTACTACGGGTGACAAACAGACACTCCAAAACATTCATGCCATCATTGGCGATCGCCTTACCCAGATGTAGCGTTGGATCATAGCAATCTTCCAATGTCTTCAGGTTCACAATGCCACGCTCTTTGCCGTTCTCAATATCTGGGTTAGTCAGAGCCAAACTGCCTAACCTGTGTCCATGCACCTGTTCAGCGCTAGGGAAAAATATATAGTTAGCAATCGTTGAGGCCAGCCGCAGCACCAGATCCCCTTCGTTGCTAAAAAGATAGGCTTCCTCGAATCGACGCAGAGAAGACGCCAAGTTATTGGCCCGGTTCGACACGATAGAAAGAACCGGAATATCTGGTGAGGCCAGCACTAGGCGGCCTAAGCTGAGCGTTCTGCCGATCTCTGAAACAGGCGTTTGATCGACGGCTCTTTGGTCAAAGACGTTAGAAAGCACTCGTACAGCGTTGGTAATGACCAGGCTGCCCATGCTATGACCGATGAAATTAAGCTTAATTCGTTTAGAGAGTTCTGGGCGCTTCTCTTTTGCTATTTGGATCGCTTCAGACCGAGAGCGCGCTTCATGCTTGATATCTTCTATCCATATGTTGATTAGCTCTTTTTCAATCTGCCGCATCAGCTCGACTAAATCTGGCACCGCAAAGTTGATGGCCCGGTACACATCGCGGAAATATACAGACAGCCGTAGCAGTACTAAAGCAACAATCACGAATGCTAAAAAAGCAATGGCTGATGTAGCAACCCTAAAAAACAGAGGCAGCAAGACAGTTGCGAGCCAATTCGGTACGGCTTGTTGAAGGGCCTCAGCGGGCGCTGGCGACCACAGCAGTTTGATCAGTGCGTGGGTCGCAGGCCACATGACATAGTTGATCAAAATGACTAGGCATATGCCTAGCAAAAACAAGAAAATGCCTGGTAGCGCCTTAGCATTGGCAATAATCTTGTGCGAGAATCCTTCAGACGACCAGCGATAGCCAATATAGACTAAGTTTTTCTTTTGAGCGATTTCGCTATCTTCTCTAGAAATATATCGGTATATATTGTCACAGCGATTACAGGCATCCTTTAGAAGGGTGTTATAGCCATGGACAAAGACGATCAGCTCAGGTGATGACTCGATGTCAGGATCTGTTTGGATGCGATACAGATCGCGGGCGATCGCGCGGATTCCTTGACGAGCCTGTTCGGGCTTAGCCTTATCCTCGTATTCCTTTTTTTGCCAGCCGCTGACTCTATCGGTGTTTTCTGGCGCTGTGCTTCTAACGAAATAACCGGGAAAGCGATCGCCCCTAGAGGCTTGTTCTAGTGCCTCTTTGCGCTTAACCCTACTGACGCCATCTGAGAAGTATCTTTCAATGATATAGCGTGCAATCTTCATGCAAAGTTACGCTCCTCAAACGCTGATTTCTTTTATACCTTCGGCCACCGGCTGCTTTAGACCTATACGTCGGACGCTACGGCATTATGCCTGCGCGACTGAGCACAGTCGAACGTCAAAAACATACAGACAGCCTTAAAGAGATATCAGGTCTAAGCGCTCACTTGCTGCAACTTTCTAGAAAATCATACAAGAAAGACCTCAGTTTGTGATGGCTGAGGTCTTTCTTGCAGTGCTATTCCTAGAGGGCGGGGACTGTAAGTGAGGGACTGTAAATGAGGGACTATGCCGGGTTAGGAATAGTGATATCAATCGCTACGGGTTCTGTTCCCAAAGTTGCCAAATCTGGCACAATTTCCGCACTGTTGCCGACCACAATCGTAATCAACTTCTCTGGATCTAGATTGATCTGCGCTGCTTCTAATACGCTTGCCGCTGTTGCTTGTTCTACCCCGTCTCTAAACTGAAAGACAAAGTCAGTAGGATAATCGTAATACTCGTAGCGAATCAGCCGAGACAGCGTTTGGTTTGGCGTTTGAAAGTTAAAGACGAAGCTATTGAGTACAGAGTCTTTAGCAAAGGCTAGCTCAGTGTCTGTGATGGGTTCTTCGCGCACTTTTTCTAATTCTTGGTACATCGACTCAATGAAAGGCACCGTCGCTTCTGAGCGGGTCGATCCGCCGCCGATGAAGATGCCGTTATAGTCAAATCGAGGGCTCCAAAAGGCATACACGCTGTAGGCTAGTCCCTGCCGCGAGCGAATTTCGTTAAACAATCGGCCACCAAAGCCGTTGAGTACCTCGTTGAGCACTGCCATAGAGGGGTGATACGGGTTTCGCAATTCGCCACCGATATGACCGACATGAATGGTGCTTTGGGTGAGCTGTGGCTGATCGACGAAGAACAGTCCGGTTTCTTGCTGCTGACCTTCTGGGGGAGGAGCGATCGCATTGCTATCTCCGCTCTGCCAGTTTCCCAACGTTCGATCGATCAGTGCCTTCATCTGCGCCGGATCAAAATCGCCAACAATGCCCAAAATTGTATTCTCAGGTGCGAGCGTCCGCTCATAGAAATCGATGACATCGTCCCGGCTAATACTCTCCAAGTTGGCATACTCAACCATGCGCGCATACGGACTTTCGTCGCCGTAGATCAGCTTGCGAAACTCTCGCGAGGCGATGTCCCCTGGATCGTCGTTTCGACGAGAAATGCCCCCTTCTGTCCTTCCTTCTATTAGGGCTATTTGAGTCTCGTCGAAAGCAGGCTGCATAATTACATCTGCATACAGCTCAAACACATCTGCTAAATCTTCTGTCAAAGTAGAAAACCCAGCCGACCCAGAGGTACTACCGATGGAAGTCTCTACCGATGCGGCCCTTTGCTCTAGTAGCTGATTAAGCTCGTCGGGCGGATGGTTGACGGTCCCACCTAGGCGCATTGCTTCGCCAGTGATACCAGCCAGCCCTGTCTGCGCCGCAGGCTCTAGATAAGATCCTGTGCGAAACGTCGCTGAGCCGCTAACCAAAGGCAGGTCATGATCTTCCATCAAATAGACGACTAGCCCATTATCTAGCTCATAGCGCTCGAATTCTGGGATCTGAATTTCACCTAGAGGCGGAAATACTAGCGCTTCGTAAGGTTTGGGCTCTATGGCCTGAGCTGGCTTCGGCCAAGACAGTGTCAGCAGCACCACGCAAGTTGCCACTGCTAAAAATAATAAAGCGATGAAACGTTCGCGCGATCGCCTTGAGAATAAACCCATGAATTTCCTTAAATAACTTTCAAAAGCCTCTCTCATTACCAAAGCCCTCTAATAGGAGCCGCTGGCATGCGAGTCGCTGGCTCTTCAGCCGCAGCAGTGTCTTCGACAGCTACTTCAGGCGGCGCTTCAGGTTCCGTAGTCGATTGGGCAGCAGATTGGGCGCTATCTAACTCAGAGGTTTCCGCGTCCGGTGCAGATTCTGGCGGTGCGGATTCGGGTGGTGCAGATTCTGGCGGTGCAGATTCTGACGGCGCTGCTTCAGCCGATATCAATTTGCCCACAGTTCGATTGGTAGGCCGAAACGTCTGCCTTGCAACCCGCTGCACATCCGCCGCATCCACTGCTTCTATGAGCTGAAGCTCTTGAAACACACTGCGCCAGTCGCCTGTCTTGGCCTCGTATTCTGTCAACAGGCTAGCCATTCCCTGATTGGAATCGAGCTGCCGCAGCAGACCCGCCCGCGCCTGAGTTTTTACCCGATCTAGCGTCATCGTATCTACGGGCTCCTGCTTCAAGCGCTCTAGCTCGGCGTCTAACCCCACTGCTAGTTCTTCTACCGTATGATTCGGCGCAGTTAGTCCATAGAGCAGCATTACAGAAGACAGCTTATTTCCTGGGAAACCATTAGCACTACCGACATCTAGCGCAATCTGAGGCTCTACCAATGCTTTATAAAGCCTTGCCGTGCGGCCACCTGTCAAAATGCTGCTGATAATCGCATACACCACATGGTCAGGATCGTTGACTCCAGGTCGGTGATAGCCCTCTAAATACCAGGGCTGAGAAGCCAGTTCTAGCGTGAACGAGCGCGGCTCAGTCTGCTCGGGCTCATTAGCAACTAGCTCGGGTGGATCGACTCTAGACTCGTAGCGGCCAAAGTAGGCTTCGGCTAGCTGCTCTATCTGCGTAGGATCGACATCACCAACGACCGCCGCGATTAGATTGCTCGGACCATAATAGGTATCGAAGAATTCTCGAACGTCGGCGCGCGTTGCGATCCGTAAGTCTTCTTGATAGCCGATAACGGGACGACGATAAGGGCTCTCGCTATAGGCAACTTCTGAAAAGCGTTCGACCATCTGACCGATAGGAGAATTATCTACCCGGCTACGACGCTCTTCTAAAACCACCTCTTTCTCTTTGTAAAATTCTCTAAAGACCGGGTCTAAAAAGCGTTCGGACTCTAGCGAAAACCACAGCTCTATCTTATTAGAAGGCAGGCTGTAAAAATAGCGGGTAGCGTCTGCGGAGGTGGTTGCGTTTAGCCCGGTGCCACCTGCTTGCTCAATGATTTGACCAAACTCGTTTTGCTTTACATAGGTAGCGGCTTCTGCTTGTAGCTGGGTAAATTCCTCAGTGAGCTCAGCAACTTTTGCGGTGTCTCCGGTCGCTTCAGCCGCAATTAGCTGATCGAAAACGCTATCTAGCTGATCGAGTACGACTCTTTCGGCGGCGTAGTCGCGGGTGCCGACGCGAGTTGTTCCTTTAAAGGCAAGATGCTCTAGATAGTGGGCGATTCCTGTCTTGCCATCTTCTTCGTACGACGCCCCGACGTTGGCATACAGCATCACCGAAGCGACAGGGGCTTTATGCTGCTCTAGCACAATAAACTTCATGCCATTGGGCAATGTAAATTCGGTAACGGCTTCGGCAACGCCATCTAGGTAGGGCTGAATGGCGTTAGTTGCGGCTTCTGCCTGAGCTAGAAGAGGCGGCGATAAGCTAAATTTGACTGGGCCCGCTAGAGCCCGGAGAGGAAAGGCGCTAGAACTAAAGCAAATGATTAGCGCGATCGCAACTAGGCGAAGCCACACCGTACGGCATTGAACCCAAAAACCCATAGCACCTGAACGACTCTGTTGAAAAACACTGTTTACTAGCATAAGTTTTTTTGAAAAAATCAGAGGAGATATCGCAAATTCGCGAGATGCGTTTAGTCAGAGTGCTAAGTACTTAGCTTTTCATAACAAGGATTGTAACTTCCGATGATGATAGACAAGTGGGGATTGCTACAGCCCGAGCACAACAGACGCTGTAGCCACTGATAGGGATTGAGGCGAAGTACACGCTGTAGAAGGCGAAGTGACCTGTACATACCTTTTGGCTATATTTTTGGCTACCTTTTGGCTATATATAGAGAGTTTTGATACATCGACATACCTGACCAGAAAATGTAATAAGGTAGCGGTGATAGCTATACATCTAAACCCACTTCGTCAAAATCATTGGTCTTTATCCAAAGATCTTCATACAAAGGTGATTAGAACCGTCGCCCACCTCACAGCCTATGGCCCGCTCTCTTGTCCCACCGAATCTTGCGCTTTGGTTTCAGCGACTGCTCTCAGCTATCTTTCTAGGCGGGCAGGTCCTCATTCATGTCATTTCTAAACCTATTCACCGCCGCAATACCATAGAGCAAATGTCAGCCGTTGGCCCAGAGTCACTGCTGATTGCCCTGGTTACCTCTGTATTTGTCGGTATGGTTTTTACTATCCAGGTTACTCGCGAATTTATTACGTTCGGGGCGACTACGGCGATTGGTGGCGTGCTAGCGATTACGCTTTCTAGAGAGCTTGCGCCAGTTCTAACTGCAGTGGTTCTAGCGGGTAGAGTCGGTTCTGCCTTTGCCGCAGAGATCGGCACAATGAGAGTCACCGAGCAAATTGATGCATTGCAGATGCTAAGAAGTGACCCGGTAGATTATCTAGTCATTCCTCGGGTCATCGCCTGCGCGTTGATGGTGCCATTGCTGAATGTGCTAGCTATTATTACGGGTTTGTTAGGCGGCTTAGCCGTCGCAACGACGCTTTACAACATTCCCTTCGCCGTTTTTCTCAATTCGGCTCGCAACTTTCTGACTGTCTGGGATTTGGCCGCTTCTTTGATCAAGGCGCTGATCTTCGGCATATTGATTGCCGTCATTGGCTCTAGCTGGGGCTTGACCACGACAGGCGGCGCTAAAGGTGTAGGTCAATCAACCACAACGGCTGTCGTCACTTCACTGCTGGCTATCTTCATCAGCAATTTCTTTTTATCCTGGATGATGTTCCAGGGGATGGGCGCGGCCTTCGTTGGCAACTAAACTGATAAAAGCTCCTTACGTTCAGGAATGTTTGCCAGTGACTAGTACGCCTACCGGACCCAGCGCCAGCATCACCACAACTTTAGCGCCTAGCTACAAACTGCCAATTACCATGGTGTTGCTCTCTTTACCGCTGTTGTTTATACAACTGGCTGTTGGTATTGTTTGGGCGCTGTTTAGCCTATTTTTGCTGTACCAGACCACCGCGATTCGGCTCACTTTTACATCTGTAGCGCTAGAGGTCAGCCGCAACGACAACTTGCTCAAAACCTTCCCCTACGCTGACTGGGAAAGCTGGAAAATCTTCTGGCCCGCCGTTCCTATTCTGTTCTATTTCAAAGAGATCAACAGTATCCACTTCGTCCCTGTACTGTATGATCCGCAGCAGCTGAGAGAACAGTTGGAGCGCCACAGTTCTGAGCGTGCGGTCTAAGATGTACTTGCTCGAAATGTGCTGTTCGCTAGCTGCCAAAGGTCTTAGGCTCTGTGCCTTCTAGCAATCGTATGATGTTGCTACGATGGCGCAGTACGACATACAGACCACCTGCGATCGCCAGCCAGATGTAGGCAACCGGCTGACGGGTCAACCACATAAACACCACAGCCGACATCGCCGCTGCAATCGAGCCTACCGACACCGTTCGCGAAATTCCTAGCGCCACGCCAAACACCGAAGCAACGCTAAGGCCCACTGGCCAAGTCAGCGCCAACAGCACGCCCAATCCAGTCGCAGCCGATTTTCCCCCCGTGAAGCCCAACCAGACCGACTTGCTGTGACCCAGCACAGCCAGCGCCGCCGCTAAGACACAGGCCCAGGCTGCGGCCTGATCGGAAAGGGTTCCTCGCAGCGCTGACCCGGCCAGTCCAGAATCGGTCACCAGCCAGCGCATTAGCCAGACCGCCATTATCCCTTTCAATAGATCGATAGCTAGCGCCGTAATGCCGGCCCCCTTGCCCATAACTCGAAAGACATTAGTCGCCCCCGTGTTGCCCGAACCGTGCTCGCGAATATCAATTCCTCCAAGCGCTTTAGCCAACAGAAAACCTGTTGGAATAGAGCCCAAGAGATAGGCCATCAGCAAAGCCAGCAAAAGTAGCGCGATTGTCAAACCAGGCATAACACTTCGCCCAGGCATAGGCGTAAAATTATCAACAGTCGTTAGTAATAGTCGTAGTCAGTCGTTGGATTAGCCGGGTCAGGCGCAAATCCAAGCCAGAGGGGATATTGCAACAAAGACAGGCTGACTTCGCGCTCTGCCTCATCCATGATTAGAAAAGGCAGCCTGCCATTATCCATCAGTCGCTCGGCTCGCTGGGCCATCGATTCGGCGGATTCAAACAGCATCACCCCCCGATTTGTGCCAAAGTCGGCGCGGGCAATCCCTAGACAGTCTTGCAGCCAGCGTCGCCACTCGCCTAGACGTTCAGGCGTTGTAGCTAGCACCAGTACGCACAGCCGGCGGTCATACAGCGTATACAGACAGGAAATCGCTGCCGAAGCCACCAGCACATTTTGCAAACGGCTAGTCATGCTCTTGACTGCGCCGCGTCCGCCCTGGGTAAAAAACCAGTTGGCAGTCCGCTCAGCGTGAATGGGCTCAAAGGTTCGCCTTAGCTGCCATGGTGGGCCGTAATAGTCAGGGCGAGTACGGTATTGGTCTAGCAGGCTGTGAATGCGATCGCGTTGCTCAGCAAACCGCTGCGCCGCTAATGGAATGATGCTGCCTTCCTGCTCCGTCGCTGGTACAGTCGCTGAAGCCACTTCGCGACTAGGCGCAGGTGGCTCCACTACAGGCTGAGCCACCAAGTTGACCTGCTCAGCTGCCGTCGCCAGATCTTGCAAACTACCGATTAAGTAATCCTTAAAGCCTTGAACTCGAATCGCGATATCTTGAGACGAGCCAGCAAAGCTAGAGCGCATCTCTTCTTCTAACCTAGTCTTTCGTCGCTCTAGCTGCTCGATTTCACGCTGGAGAGCGCCTCGCTGCTGTTCTAGCTCTCGCAGCCCCTGACGGACCATCTGGTTGATATCGGCCTGAGTCCTTGCCTGAGTACTAGATAGTTGAGGGTTTGATAGCTGGGAGCCTGGTCCTAGATCTCCAGAAGCCATGCTGCTGCGACTGCTGCGATCAGAGCGCCTAAGACCTAGCGGCGCGGCTGAAGGCGAAACCGATTGGTCTGAATCAGACGCCTGAGAAGCACCGCCGATATTTTCGGTATCTTCGTAGGGAGTAGTGTCTTCTGGGGGCACGGTCTTAGGCCAATTATCTTTACGCTTTCGAACTGGGTGCTGCTGCTAACAGTCTAGATTTGGTGCTCTCTATCTAAGCTAGCTCTTTTTCCTCGACTGCATTTTCTAGCTAGGTGGCTTTCCGTTCGCAGGTCTGCCTAGCTCACGCGATCGCGAACTCGCCGTGCGTACCGACTCAATCAAAGCCGATCGCAACCCTAGCTCTTCTAAGCAGGCAATGCCCGCAATCGTCGTTCCCCCTGGACTAGTCACCCGATCTTTTAATTCTGCCGGATGCATTCCCGTTTTTTGGAGCAGCTCGGCTGTGCCCAATACGGTTTGCAGCGCTAGCTGATTGGCAATTGCCCGTGGCAGACCAGAGGCGACTCCGCCGTCTGCTAGCGCCTCAATGACGATCGCCACATAGCCAGGTCCAGAGCCAGATAGTCCAGTGACCGCGTCTAGCATGCCTTCTGGCACCTTGACCACCTGGCCCATCGCCGCGAAGATTTTCTGGGCCAGCGCGCCATGTTCAGCCAGCGTCCTGGTTCCTAGTGCGATCGCGGTCATACCACTACCCACTGTCGCAGGCGTGTTTGGCATCGCCCGCACCACTGGCCAACCAGCCATCACCGACTCTAGCTTGGACAGCGGTACTCCAGCTAAAATCGAAAGAACCAAAGGCGGAGTCTCACAGCGCACACCTTGAAAGTCCTTGGCAACAATGTCAAAAACTTGTGGCTTGATAGCAAGCAATACGACCTCGCTAGCTTCAAGCACTTCTCTATTGCTATCTGTTGTCTTAATTGAATACTGCTCAAAGAGCACCTGACGGCGCTTAGGCGCAGGCTCACTCAGCATCACTTCTTCAGCGGCATACAGACCCTGACCAAGAAGGCGGGATAACAGAGCTTCGCCCATTACCCCGCCGCCAATAATGCCAAGTCTTACAGACAAGAACACAGCCCTCATCAAATTTCATCCATAGCATACCGCGAATAGTCACTACATCAAGAGAAGTCAGCCTATTGATGACAGCGCCTTATCAGCACCCTAAAGATAAATCTGATACAGACCTTTTGCTTTGTCAGTTCGTGCCAGCGTGCTCTGGTCAGCTTCTTCGTTGCTAAGCCGACCAGTAGGCAGTCCTAAATCCCGTCGGCTCGCAGAAGGGATTGGCTTAATAGCACTAAGCCATCCGAGCGATCTGCTCAGTAGCCCATGCTGGTGTCGGTGCAGCCTGGCTAGGGCCGTTCACAGGCTCTTGGTCGATAAAGCCATCTTCACTTTCGCTCGGCATGCTGACCTGTACACAGTTAGGCGTGAATAGAAAGATGCTCTCACCGATTCGCTCTTGATGGCCATCCATGGCGTAGGTACCCCCCGCGACAAAGTCAACGGCCCGTTGCGCTTGATCAGGATCCATGATGGTCAAATTGAGCACGACAGACTTACGCTCGCGCAGCGCCTGAATAGCCTGTGGCATCTCTTCAAAAGTGCGTGGCTCCATCACCATCACTTCAGACATTCCATTCATTGCACCAGGCATACCAATCACGTTATTCATTGACACCATTCCAGATTCAGTAGATAGAACTCTTTCACGAATACGACGGCGGGCGGGGCGCTCCGCTTCCTCAATAGGCATTGGGGGCACGAGGGCTTCAGGCTCAGTATTTTCTTCTTCGTAGAGGCTCTGGTACTCATCGCCTTCTACTTCTTCATACTCATATTCATAATCTGCTGGATCATTCAATCCAACAAAATCTTTGATCTTTCCAAATAGACCACTCATTAACTTTCGCTCCAACACGACATTGACAACCTGGCATGACCCTACGCGGCAATTAAGTCATTAAAAGCGCTGCATAGAATTGTGTCAATAAAACTAGGGCCTTTCTGAATAGAGTCCCCTCTTCGCAGCAGGATGTAGTCTAACAATGGCTGACAATTAATAATTATCAATCTGTAGCCTGCTAGCTGGCCACTAGAGTCAGCTAGCAAAAGACCGCTGTGAGCGAGAGGGCATTCGTAAGTAACAGAAGTTCTGGTATGTAGCCAAACATAGTCAGCAAAGTTGAGCTGATGTGATTTCTAGGAATAAAGTCCAAGACTTTTGGCTGATTTGACTGGCTTATAGGCTTTGCTAGGCGCTACTGCTACATCTGCATGCTCAGTAGTGCTAGGAGTTACCGGAATTGGCTACCTTAGTTTTCTAGAACACTCATAATTTAGAGTCATCAGCATTACGCCACGGTTTCTAAGATATGTCAAGAGTTTTTTGTGCTTTTTTTTTACTTCCTCTGTGAATGTAAGAAGAGGGCAGATAAAGTGCTAGGGGCTACAAAAAAGGTTTGGGGATCATATAGTAATTCGCTGATGCATTATTTGCGTTCTATGCAGCCAGGACTTACAGCTAGGACTACAGCTTCTAGATACGGCTTGAGCTAAGTGCAGACCGTTACAACTATCGCGGCCCAAATAGCCCGCTGCCGATCCGTACCATAGTGGCACCTGCTGCGATCGCCTGCTCAAAATCTCCAGACATTCCCATTGAGAGCTGATCCATTGTCATATTTACTGGCGATCGCCTAGCAATTTCTTGTGCTAGCGTTGTGCCCCTTTCAAAGATCTCGCGAACTTCTGACGCTTTGAGTCCATACGGCGGAATCACCATCAGCCCGCGAATATCAATCGCTGATAGCCGATCCAAATCGGCCAGCGCCGACATCAGCGTGTCTACTTCAAATCCAGTTTTGGCAGGATCTGGGACGAGTTTGACCTGAAGGCAGCAGCTAGGCCGCTTACCCAGTATCTTAGCCTGCCGATCGAGCCGCGCTGCCAGCTTTAGACTGTCTACTGAATGAATCCAATCAAAATTTTCTACAACCTTCAGCGCCTTATTCGACTGGATATGACCGATGAAGTGCCAAATAACATCCGTGAGACTTCCTAACTCGGCCTGTTTAGGTAGCGCCTCTTGCACTTTGTTTTCCGCGAATTCCCTCAGGCCAGCGTCGTAGGCTTGTTGAACAATGTCAGATGAAAAAGTTTTGGTGACACCGATCAGCCGTACGGAAGGGGGAATTCGCTGGCGAATATCAGCTAATCGAGTAGACAATTCATGGTTTGCGCCCGACTGAGACAACCCAAAGGACATGTTCAAAAAGCTTGTTCAAAAAGCCTGCTTGTAAGTTTTTTGCAACTGTTCGTATTCTGCCTGATGACCCGTGCGACGAATCAGCCGTAGCCGCTGCTCTATTAGCTGCTTTGACTCGACGCGGCCAATCGGCTCAAACGATAGTCCACTAGCGTCGTTTCTAACGATAAAAAACAGCCGATGTGCATATAGCGTCGCGAATAGCTCTTGGCCCTCACCCACCAAGCAAACTCTAAACAATAAACCAAAGTTCGGATGGTTCAGATAGTTTTCAGTACTCATTCGAGCTTCGGGAGATAGTGAGAACAAAGCAATGTTGAAATCGAGTCTTAGGGTTGTCTCTATACTGCCCGAGAGTGTCTCGTCTGTAGGCAGCTAATTACATAGCTGTATTTATGTCTGTCTGGAGTTTACAGCGTTTTTTCCGCAATTTCGAAGAAATTAGGCAGAAATAGCAACCGACGGCTGTAATCGTACATGGCCATTAGCATGCAATTCTTTGGCGATCGAAATGGCGGCTACAGTCCTAGAGCCAGCAGCTGAGCTTTGGCCTTTTGCAAGGATTCAAACCACTCTTTTTCAGGCTCGCTATCTGCTACGATGCCAGCGCCGACTTGTCCCCAGACGGTCGTTAAGCTATCTGAATCATCGGTGCTATCTGAGCTTGCTAGCAGCAGCGTTCGGATCAAGATATTCAAATCCAATCGTCCTCGCCGATCTAAATATCCACAGGAGCCATAGAAAAGGCTACGTCTAACAGGTTCTAGCGCTTCAATGATCTCCATACAGCGCACCTTTGGGCAGCCGGTAATGGTGCCGCCCGGAAATAGCGCCGCAATCAGCTGGGCTATTGAGCACTCAGGCGTTAGGTATCCGACGACGTTGCTTACCAGATGCATTACATGACTATAGCGTTCTATAGTCATCAGCTCTTCTACCTGAACCGACCCCCATTGACACACGCGGCCTAGGTCGTTCCGCTCTAGATCAACTAGCATGATGTGTTCGGCCTGTTCTTTGCGATCGCCCCGTAGCTGCTTCGCATAGTCCTCGTCTTCCTGTCGATGCGCTCCGCGAGGCCGGGTGCCCGCAATCGGTCTAGTCTGAGCTCTGCCGTCTTCTACCTGTACTAGTCTTTCAGGAGAGCAACTTACCACTGCGCCCCACGGCGTATGCCAATAGCTAGCAAAAGGGGAAGGGTTAATTGTATGCAGCGCCCGATATACGCTCCAGCTATCGGCGGTGGTCTGCGCCTGAAACCGTAAGGAGTGATTGACTTGAAAAACATCACCCGCTTTAATATGAGCCTTTGCTTTGGTTACGGCTGCCTCAAACGCTGCTTTTTGAGTTCCCAGTCTGAGACTTTTTGTTTTGTGACTGTTCTGCGCTAGGTCTTCCCGATCTTGGTCTATGTTTCTTGGGTCTGTGTCTTCTTGATCTATTGCGTGTTCTTTATCTTCTTCCTTATATATACAGAGAAGTTTTGTACTGAGACCAGAAAGCTGACTGATACTTTCTGCGGCGAGCCACACCTGCTGCAGTTGATGATCGATCACAGCAAACTCACTCGGTTCGTACCAAAAAGCAACTGGAAAGGGCAGGTTGTCTTCTTTGAGCCACGGTAGGTGCTCGATTTCCCAGGCTAAATCGTAGCCTAGCCAGCCCAGCCAGCCGCCGGTAAAAGGCAGATATTTAGGCAGGGCATCTTCTTTACCACCATTTTCAAAAAGGACAGTGGCGCGAGGCGGATCTACCGTACTCAACTGCTCTAAAAAAGGAACGATATGACCAACTGAGGGTGTCCAAAGCTGAAGCTGCTGATCTACTGTGCGAGGCGTGCCGCCACAGATTGAGTAGCGGGCGATCACACTTGCCTCGCTAGGGCCAGACTCAGACGGCAGCAGATAGGGACTTTCTAACAGAGTCGCAATCCCAGCAGTGCCCGCCTTGGTGGTATTAGACTGAAAGAGGGCAGCGAAAATATCCGAGCCCGTCCTTTCTTCTAGCGGCAAAGAGCGCCAGTAGTATACAGAGCAAGGAGATAGTCCTCTCAAGCGACGCCTCCATACGCTAGCCGACTCCACCAAAAAAGTCCTAGTCCGCTCAGCACTATCCAGTCGCGCCAGCTCAAGCGCATCTGGTGCCAAATTACCCGGTGTGTGTTTGGGCTAGTGAAGCCGCGAACCTGCATTGCGCTAGAAATTTGTTCTGCGCGCAGCAATAAATTTTGAATCAGGCGTTCGGCTACCATTAACCAAATTTGCAGCGCCCCGCGAATGCCTAGCTTTTGCCACTTGATCGCTCTTGTTCGAATAGAGCGTACTAGGTTCTGCACTTCTTCTAAAACTAGCGGAATAAACCGCAGAGCCAGTGTCAAGGTGAGAGCAATTTCAGTGACGGGTAGCTTAAAAAATCGCAGAGGCTGCATTAACAGCTCAAAGGCTTCTGTGATCTCTTCTGGGGCAGTGGTCAACAGAAATAAAGTGGTGGAGTAGAGCAAGGTAAATAGTAAGGTGCTGATCTTAATCGCGATTCGACGCGATCGCTGCGTGATCTGAATTGAGAAGTTGAAAGGCGGCAGGCGGGTGAGCTGCCAGTCTAGAAGATTGTATCGATAGCCAGCTGTAGGCGGCACCTCTGGTAGCAAATCGGGGGCCGTTAGCGACTCTGGCCAAGCCTGTATCATCTGCTCGGTGGGCAGTCTAGGCTGCTGAGACACAGCAATGCCGTCGGGCATAATCAGCAGCAGGCCCGTGACTAGTGCGCCGACTAGCAGCAGCCATCCCATCTGCTGACGCCAAACGCGCAGAGGGATTTTGGCGCTGATGGTCAGCAATACCAAAAAAACCACAATGGCAACTCGGCAAGCTGAGTTAGCCAAAATCGGCGCTAGCAGTATACTCAGCAGCCAAGCCGCTTTGACTCTAGGATCGATTCTGTGTAGCCAAGTAACTGGCTGTTCTAGATACAGACCGATGGGGAGCGATCGCAATAAATCCATTCAGCGCTCTTACTAGTTCAACTCCTTTAGACAGCCTCAGCCCAGGTAGCGAACCTTCGTCGCCCGGTTCGGCCCACTGCTAGAACTGTGGCCACGCTCGACATCGCGTATGCTCTTACCTCGCCACAGCAGTCGGATCGGCGTGCCATCATAGCCTAGGTTCTGGCGAAACTGCTTTTCGATATAGCGACGATAGCTTTCACCAAACAGCTTGGGATCGTTGACGAATAGGGCAAAAGAAGGCGGCTGCGATCGCACCTGCGTCCCATAGTAAATCCGGCCCTGTCGCCCCTGCCGCGTGGTCGGTGGCGTATGCCAGCTCACCGCATCTTCTAAAACTTCATTGACCACAGACGTAGTCACCCGGCGACGATGCTCACTGACGGCCATATCGACCGCGTCCAAAATTTTCGGCAGGCGCTGTCCGGTTAATGCACTCACGTACAGTCGCTTCGCCCAGCCCAGAAAGTGAATCTTGGCCTCAATCTTCTTATCAAACTCGTAGATAGTATGCGAATCCTTATCGATCGCATCCCATTTGTTCACCACGATCACGCAGGCCCGGCCTTCTTCTTCTATTCGACCCGCTAATTTTTGGTCTTGCTCGGTCACGCCATCTAACGCATCGATCACCAGCAGCACTACATCTGATCGCTTAATCGCCTTAAACGCCCGGTTGATGCCAAAGTATTCTGGGCCAAAATCTACGTTCTTCTTCTTACGGATGCCGGCTGTATCGATTAGTCGATAGCGCTTTTGATCGTCGCCTTCGCCGCGAGTTACCACCATGTCAATCGCATCGCGCGTGGTGCCAGAAATGGGGCTAACGATCGATCGTTTCTCGCCGACAAAGGCATTGAGAATACTAGACTTGCCGACATTAGGACGTCCGACGATGGCCACTCGGTATTCGTCTACCGTTTCAATCTCGTCAGTCGGCGGCAGGTGTTCTACTAGCGCATCGAGCAGTTCTCCGGTGCCGCTACCGTGAATCGCTGAAACTGCGTAGGGCTCGCCCAAGCCTAATTCCCAAAACTGAGCGGCCTGAATGATGCCTTCGTCAGGTGATTCACATTTGTTGACAGCCAGTACGACTGGGATGTTTTGCGATCGCATCCAAGAAGCAATCTCCTGATCGCCTTCTGTAGGGCCAATCTGACCATCGACGACAAACAGCGCTGCTGCTGCCTCACTCAGCGCAGTCATCGCCTGCTCACGGATGTAGGGCAAAAATTCAGTATCGTCGTCAAACACCAGTCCGCCCGTGTCCACCGCTAAGAATTCGCGATCTTTCCAAAATGCCGGTTGATAAGTGCGATCGCGCGTGACGCCGGGCTGGTCGAACACAATCGACTGCCGCCCGCCCGCGAACCGATTCACCAGCATAGACTTGCCCACATTAGGGCGACCAATAATTGCGACGACAGGAAGAGCCATGATAGGAAAGGCCCAACAGCGGCCCGACAATACAAGCAATCATTGTAGCAACTCCCCCTGACTTTCATAGCCGGGTTTCGACTACGCTCAACCCTCAGGTGCCGATCCCTCCCGGTGACTGAGCGTAGTCGAAGTCACAACACCGCCTTGATCTCCGCCTTGGCATCCTTACGCAGCCCAGTCGAGATCCGAAATAACTCCTGTCCTGTATGCAGATAGTGCTCGTCGTAGGTGTAGGTGAATCGCTCTATCTCTTCTATCCCATCTTCTAGCTGATTCAGGCAGTAGTACATATTCGCCGCGCCCCCAGCCACACCTGCTGGGTTGGGCATCGACTTAAACAATGTCTGCGCCTTCTCCAGATTCTCTCGGCAAGCTTCTACGTAGCTTTGAAACGCTGCCATTAGCTCATCGTCGAAAGGGTCGGCAGAGAGCGATCGCACTTCCGCTTTCAACGGCTGGATAATCTTGCCAACTAGCCGATCGATCGGATTAAAAACTTTGCGAAGCCACTGCTCGATCGTCGTTGAATCAACCGTCCGACTTTTTCGCTTACGGTACTGATTTTGAGAGTCCACAGTTCTAGACGTTCGCTCTCGCTGCTTTGTCTTTGCTAGCAGTTGCCGTTCTACATCGTATTGCTGCCGCGCACTAACATCACCTAGCACTTCGTAGGCAGCGTTCACCGACGCAATCTTCTCGTGGTTGGCTCCCTGGTTTTGACTGTCAGGATGAAACTGCTTAGCGAGCTGACGATACGCCTGCTTCACCTGGGTCTGACTTGCCCCCTCAGCAATACCTAGGGTTTTGTAATGGTTAATGTTGACGCGCGTCTGATTTTCCATAGGCGTATTTTAACCCGATAGGCCAATCTCGGTCTCTAGAATGACTCGTGAATCGGGCGCGTCGTATGATACATTTTATAGGCTGCAAATGCGCGAGGGTCAGTGCCCGAGTGGTTAATGGGGGTGGACTGTAAATCCACTAGCTATGCTTACGCTGGTTCGAATCCAGCCTGGCCCACCATCTCGCCGTAGCCTTTGCCCATGTGGCTCAGTGGTAGAGCACACCCTTGGTAAGGGTGAGGTCACGAGTTCAATCCTCGTCATGGGCTTTATCAAAAAAACTGAAAAAGACCTGCTTCTCTATGTCGAGGGCAGGTCTTTTTTGCGTGCTCTTTATCAGAGTTTCCTAGCTGGCGCTACTTAAACAGCGGCTAGCTCAGGGCGGCGGCTGTTACGAATGCTTTCAATAGCGTTGGCATAGTCATCCGCTTTGAATACCGCAGAGCCCGCAACAATAGCGTTAGCGCCTGCTTCGATGACTTGCCAAGTGTTATGGCTCTTCAGACCGCCGTCTACTTCGATCCAGGGATCGAGGCCGCGCTCATCGCACATCGCACGTAGCTTTTGGACTTTGGCAACCATTCCCGGAATAAAGCTCTGACCGCCGAAGCCAGGATTGACACTCATGATCAAAATCAGATCGCACAGCTCTAGGCTGTACTCGATCATGTCTAAGCTAGTTCCAGGGTTCAAAACGACGCCAGCCTGCTTGCCTAGCTCCTTGATTTGACCGAGCGTTCTGTGTAGGTGAGGAGAAGCGTTGTGCTCACAGTGAACGGAAATGATATCTGCGCCTGCTTTGGCAAAATCTTCTACGTACTTCTCGGGTTCAACGATCATTAGGTGAACGTCAAGAGGCTTTTCTGTATGAGGGCGAACCGCATCTACAATCATCGGCCCAATGGTGATATTAGGCACAAAGCGACCGTCCATGACATCAACATGAATCCAATCTGCACCTGCTTTGTCAACTGCGCGGATCTCTTCACCTAGACGACCGAAATCAGCAGACAAAATCGATGGTGAAATAACAACGGATTTATCAGATTGAGTTCTTGCCATAGGGAGGAGCCTCCTAAGAAATGAATGTTTGATATAGATGAGGATCTATATTTGGTTGTAGCTATTGTAACAAAATATTTCGCTGGCTCGACAGTTTGAGTCAATAGCTTAACATTTGTCGATTTTGCCGGTTGGGGGGTGGGCGATCGCAGCTTCAAGCTTACGCCACCAAAACCTGCATTTCTACTGAGCATAATCCAAAGCGTTACCTTCAAATTAAGCTAGAGTTGCTCTGTAGCAATCTGGCACGATATGGCCTCGGATAAAGTAGCAAATTCGACCGATTATCCTAAGCGTGGCTTGGGTTCACGGCTTAGCGGCTTGGGGTTAAGCTTAGGCGCTTTAGCTATCGGTGTTCCAGCTTTGGCTCTGTCTTCATCGGTGGGCAGTGATGGGATCGACGCTCGCCGCTTGCAGGCCGAGCCCTATAACCTGACAGGTCGCAAGATCGCGATTGGGCAAGTAGAAATTGGTCGGCCTAGTCAGTTCGGCATCGACAAGATTGCTGTCGAAAATTCGATTGTGCGCGTGGGCAGAGTATTTGAATTAGATGGGCCTGCGATTCCAGATGAATCGGTCGATGGCCACGCAGCTAACGTTGCCAGCGTGATGATTAGCCAAGATAAAACCTTCAAGGGCGTTGCGCCTAACGCGGTGCTCTACTCTGATGCGATTGGCAACCTGACAGAATTTATTGGTCAAAACGAAGAATGCCTCGCCTCCCAGCACATTGCTTTGCAAAACAGCGGCGATGTCCGGGCGATGAACTTCAGCTTTGGCGAACCTCTTAGCCGTGATCCTAGGCCCGGCGCAATGCTAGATGGCAACGCCCTCCTCACCCAGTGTATCGACTGGTCTTCTCGCGTCCACAAGCTGCTGTACGTAATCGCAGGTAACCAGGGACGCGGCGGCATTCCTATCCCTACCGACAACTTCAACGGTATCAATGTTGCCTACTCCCGGCGAATCGATGGCCGCTTCGTTCGGCTGGACCGGGCCAATCTCACCAGCGAACCCGCCGCTAGCGCTACGAGAGGGCCAGATATAGAGACAAACGTAGGGCTTCGTCGGTCGATTAATCTGGTCGCGCCAGGCCGAGAGATCGAGATGTTTGATCCTGACGGTCAGCGAACGGTCAGTAGCGGCACCAGCTTTGCTGCGCCTCATGTCGTAGCGACTATTGCGCTGCTGCAAGAGTTTGGCGATCGCCAGTTTCGCGCTGGTGCTGAGCACTGGAGCCTAGATTCTAGAGAACCGCTCGTGATGAAATCGGTCATCCTTAATGCTGCCGACAAGCTGCAAGATCCTGGCGATGGCTCGCTGCTTGGCATGGCTCGCACCCTGCTCGACGAAGGCGGCAAAGATTGGACCGAGTCTGATGCCTACACCGATCAGACCATTCCCCTTCACGTTGAGCTAGGCACCGGTCATCTCAATGCCTTTAGAGCCTATGAGCAGCTAGCAGGTGGCCAATGGCAGCCCGGAGAATCCGTTCCTGAAAAAGGCTGGAGCTACAGCGCTTTGGCCGAAGCAGGCGGCATAGAAGACTACATATTTGAGCAACCGCTCAAGGGCGGCAGCTATCTCAACGCTACGCTTAGCTGGGAGCGGATAGTAGAGCTGAACTCTACCGACGAATATTTCGACGTGGGAGAAAGCTTTACAGGACAGCCTGTTAGCAACCTAGACCTCTATCTCCTACCTGCGGACACTGATAATCTTGATGAAAGTGTTTGGTCTTCAGTCAGCGATGAAGACAGCCTAGAGCATATCTTTATTCCTATCCCAGAAACAGGACGCTACAAGCTTAGAGTGATCCAGAAGGAAACTGTGCTTGAAGAAGCGCAGCCTTACGCTCTAGCCTGGTGGGCACAGACTGCCGACTAACCTCACTCTGCCGACTAACCTCACTGCTGACTACCCCCCCATGCTAACTGGCCCCGGCTATCTGCCGCAGTCTCAAACATCTGACAGTATTCCGCTGGGCCGCCCGGAAAGACTACGTTGATCGCTAGCGGATCACGCTCGTCTTTAGGATCGCCAATACCGTCCAACACGGTGGGATTACCTTGGTCATCGGTGCCTAGCTTGAGGGGTCGACGATTACGTAGCTCACCGCCGCTGCTGTCGACAAATACTCTCAGGGTTGGTGTGTTGGTGGCTTGGCCAATATTTTGGATGAGCTGCAAGAAGTTGCGATCGCTCCCACCTCTTTTAAACGTCAGCTTGCTGTTCTGTTCTACGGCCTGACTAGTCACGGTATCGCCCACGCCCACAATCGCTGGCATCAGCGAGAAATCAAAGTTTTGAACGACTAGCTCAAGCATGTCACCTAGCGATCGCGGTGCCTGCCTAGCGTTAAAATCCACCCCTAGCGGATAGTGTCCAGTATGCACAAAGAAATAGTGATTTAGCAGCGACAGTACCCCAGCTTCTTTGACAGCGCCACGCAGCATAAACTGAAAGTCAGTCGTACCTGCCATCTGGGCATCGGCAAACCAGACCACCTCATGAACAAATCCATCGCGGCCCAAATTAGGTGCGTAGTGGACAAAGAACTGATCGGTGAGCCCAGCGGCTTCTGCTTCTTGCAGCAGTTCTTCCATAAGGGTAACTACATGCTGCTGAAGCTGAACAAACCGACTAATATCTTCACTAGAAGCCTTATCCAAATCGCCTACTATCGTCTGGTAAAGGGAATTGAGATTGGCTGTGGGCGAGGCGACATTATCTAAAACCGACGCCTTTACGAGCTGAGTCCGCTCAGCGTCTGAGAAAGAATGCTGAGCCTTTAGAAAATCATCTAGCGTCCGCTCGATGCGCTCAGCCACCTCCGTCAAAAAATCTAACTCAGCTTGACCAACGCCCGGATGGCTGACCTGTCCACTGCGATCTTGCCACTGTACACCGCCCGCTGCTAGTCCTGGCAAATAAAGCTTTTGAGATCGAGCAACGGCTGCGCCGCCGACAGCGCTTTCAATGATGGTTTGTAGCCCGCGCTGACCGATATGCTCACCATTGGTCAGTACAAAAAAATGCTCATCGAACCGGGCTGCTGCCTTCAGATAGGGTTTGCTGATGGTTCGAGTCAGCGGATCGTTCACCAAAGGCATGCAGACGCCGTCTAAGTCTTGGATGATCAGCAAGTTCTCTGTCTTGCCTAGGTAATCTGCTAAAGCCGCGTGATCTAAAGAGACTTTCTGGTGATGTAGCATCGATTTTGCGCCGTTTGGCCGACCGCTATGTAGTTTCTGTGCTCACCTTACCAATAGTTTCGACCGATGATTCTGGAATTGACATATCTGGAACTTCAATCGGGGGCTCTACCGCTATGTCACTTTCTGGAGGTTCGCTATTCTCATCAGAAAAATCACTCTCTAAATTGCCTAGTTCCGCCTCAATCACATCTGAGCTGTTGAGATCTGGCTCATCAAGCTTTGATTCATCTAGTTCTGAATCGCCAAGACCTGGTTCATCTAGCTCTGACTTATCTAGCTCTGACTTATTGAGGGCTAGCTCGTCTAGATCCGAATCACCTATATCTAAATCATTGTTCGAGTTATCTAAGTCTGAATTCTCTGGACTCAGACTGCCTAGATCTGAATCCTCTAGATCTGAATCCTCTAGATCTGAATCCTCTAGATCTGAATCCTCTAGATCTGAATTCTCTAGATCCAGATCGCCTGGTTCGGAGCGATCGATATCTAGCGGTTCGTCGAGCGAAATAGAATCGTCGTCTTCGGCTTCGAGTCTTTGCAGCTTAGCCTTAGCAATTTCTGCGTTCATGGCCATAATCTCGCCTTGAGAAGCAAGCTCTATCTCACTAGCTTCTGCCTCCGGCGCGATCGGTTCGTCTGCCCCACGGTTCAAAGGGCGAATACGACGAATAGGTAAGTTAGCCGTCAGCGCTGTCATCCGCTGATCGGTGCCAAGCGAAAACTCTAGTGAGTCAAAATCAATCTCTACATAGCGAGAAACCACAGCAATGATTTCCTGGCGCATCATCTCTAGCGTCTGAGGATCTATTGCGAGGCGATCGTGAGCTAGCACGACCCTGAGTCTTCTTTTGACATCATCACGGCTGTGCGGATCTGCAGGTGGGCCAAAGAGTTTTTCTAGTAGATCGCTGATGATAGGAATTGCCATAAGAGTGTCACCATGATGTCGATGCCAAAATAAGGATGGCCGATCTAAGCTAACGTTTGCCGAAGTGTTTGTAAAAATAGGTCTATAGAGACGAGCGATCGCACTATTGACCTACTTACCAAACAATTTATCCACCCAGATCTGCCAAACTTATCCGCCAAACAATTTTTTGAGCCTAGTAAAGAACCCTTCTTTTTGGATACTTAGATCCATTAAGGGCACTTTTTCGCCCTGCAGACGCTGAGAAACGTTGGTAAACGCTATCCCGGCCTGAGAAAGATTTTCTTCTAGAACCAAAGGCTCTCCCTTATTGGTAGAGACAATCACTTGTTCGTCATCAGGGATTACACCTAGAAGCGGAATCGATAGAATACCTTGGACATCTTTAACCGACATCATCTGATCAGCTGCGACCATCGATGGCCGCAAGCGGTTGATGACTAGCCGGACTGCCTTGATATCGTTTGCTTCTAACAGGCCAATGACGCGATCGGCATCGCGGACGGCTGAGATCTCTGGGGTAGTGACGATGATAGCTTCACGGGCAGCGGCAATCGAGTTGCGAAAGCCCATTTCAATTCCCGCTGGGCTATCGATCAAAATAAAGTTATAGACTTTGGTTAGCGCTTTGACTAGGCGCTTCATCTGCTCTGGTTTGATCGATTCTTTGGAACGGTTCTGAGCGGCGGGCAGCAGCGCTAAGTTTGGCTGCCGCTTATCTTTGACCAGCGCCTGGTCGAGGCGACACTCTCCGGCCAGCACGTCTAGGGCAGTGTAAACGATACGATTTTCTAGACCCAGCAGCAGGTCTAGGTTTCGCAAGCCAAAGTCGGCGTCAACCACGGCGACGCGCTGTCCTGCTTTAGCTAGGGCCATGCCTAGGTTGGCTGTGCAGGTGGTTTTACCAACGCCTCCTTTGCCGGAGGTCATAACGATAATGCGGCTCATGTATTTTCTTGGGGGGTCCCTGTGGTGGTTCCTGAATGAGTCAAATCGGCAAGAGCGAACTCCGAGGCCAGCGCAATCCGAATGCCGTCGGGGCCGATGTAGGCAACTTCTGGCTGATATTGGACTGGAGGAGTATCGGGCGATCGCGCCACCTTATCGGCAATACGTAGCTGAGTCGGCTGCATGTGCAGGGCCATAATGCGGCACTGGCTGTTGCCACCTGCACCCGCATGGACTACCCCGCGCAGGCGGCCCCAGACAAAAACGTCACCTTCAGCCACGATAGAGCTGCCAGGATTGGCATCACCCAGCATGATGACGGTACCCCGATGTCGTACCTCGACGCCAGATCGAAGGGTAGTCTGCATATACAGCGGCTCGTCCATTGCCTGGCGGGAAGCTTCTTGCCCTTGGCCTAGGTGATTGAGGGTAGTTTGCTGTTCTACTGAATATCCGGCAGTAGCAGCGGCAACAGCGGTTTGGCGGCGGCTGGCATAGATGCGCTTGAGGGGTAGCTGCGCGTCATTGAGCAGGGCGTCTATCTCTTGTACCTGCTGACTATCTAGTAGGCGATCGCGAGCAATCAGATGGACAGGCGTGTGCGGCTGCAAAAAGCGCTCACCACCGCTGATGCGTCCTTTTAGCTGCTGCCTAAGCTCTTCCCAATAGACTGGGTTGCGGCTTTTTTCAGGCGCAGGTGGCAGAATCAGCAGTAGCCGTCCCCCCTCACTCTTGAACTGCACCTGTAAATTAGGATTATTTTCCGACTTCATCTGCCCCTTTACAGAGGCGGGCAAAACCTCTGCCGACGCTGAGTCCGGCTCAATTTCCAATATGAAGTTGTTAAAGTCAATTTCCTCAGATTCCTGGCTATTCTGAGAAGAAGAAAAATCTGGAACCATCTGCCGACACACCTTTTGGCCGATATGTTCTAACTCGAATGAGACCAAGGCAAAAGCCCTATCCACCTAGCCACAAGACTTGGCTATCTTAGAACACTGGCTATCTTAGAACACTATTGCTTTATGCAACATAGCGCGGGCCAAATATACCCAGATTTATCAAAATAAATTGATATCTTTCAATGTATCTTTCTTAAGCAGCAATACGCGGCAGTTGGCAACATGAGCGTCTAGCAATACGTTCAGCTATTTTCTGCTCAGAGAAAATATAAAGTCACGTAATCATCCAAGGACTGCCTTAGCGTGTAATGTTCATAGATATCTCTGACAGCTATATCCAGCACTGATTTATTTCCACTTAACTTCCCTTAAACATTCCAAGCGCTACCGTGCTTCAAAAGTTAACAACCATACCGGAGGTGTCCATTGGCACAATGGCTCATCAAAAGAAAGTTTTAATCCTGACCACTGCCGCGCTTGTTGCCTGTGCCATACCCGCCAAACTTGCGATCGCCCCGTCACAGCCAGCGCTAGCCCAGTCGATCACGGCCCAGTCGATTGCTCAGGCAGCCAGCTTTTCTGTGCCAGAGTCTGTCCCACAGGGCACTCGGGTTCGCATCAGCAGCGGTTCTCGCAAGGTGAATACCCTTAGTGAAGCGCTACAGCAGGGTTTTGAAGACAGCTACCCAGGTAGCGAAATCGAGATAGAGACAAAAACTGCTGAGCAAGCTATTCAAGATGTTCTAAGCGACAACGCCGATCTTGCGGCTATCAGCCGCCCGCTAACGACAGAAGAAGAAGCCAAGGGTCTACAGGCAATTGCGCTCAGGCGAGAAAAAATTGCCATCGTTGTTGACCAGAGCAATCCTTTTTCTCAAAGCCTGACTGGCAATCAGTTTGCTCAAATTTTTCGAGGGGAAATCACCGACTGGGCTGCGGTCGGAGGAACGTCTAGACCGATCACTCTCGTAGATCGACCAGCAAGCAGCAAGATTCGACAGTCCCTTAGACCTTATCCTATTTTTGATCCAGCGCCCTTTGAAACAGGCGCTAATGCAACCACCCTTCAAACGGATACAGCAGAGGCTCTAGCCAGTACTCTAGGCTCTGACGGCATTGGCTATCTGCTCGTTAGTGAGCTAGCTAGTCAGCCTAGCTTGAAAGCACTGCCGCTACATCAAACTCTTCCTACAGACGACCGCTATCCTTTCTCTCAGCCTTACTCGCTCGTCTATGCAGAGGGTGCTACATCGCTAGCTGTCGATGCGTTCTTAGGCTATGCCACAGGCCAACCTGGGCAGGATATCGTAGCGAACACCAACCTGACTGAGGAAGATCGGCCTGTCGCTGCTAGCCCGACGACAACGATAGTTGGAACGCCAAATGCCGACGGCCAGTTAGTCGATGCTGAGGGCAATTTGATCAGTCCAGAAGGCTTTTTGATTAATTCGGAAGGCGAACTAATCGATGCGAATGGCAATTTACTAGCTGAGGAAGCAGAGGGTGTGCTCGGCGTTGGAATTGATCCAAGTGCAGGCGATCGCAACGTGGGTGATCCAACAGTCGATATTGATGAAGAATTGAGTAATATCAGCGATCGCCTAGCTGAGGAGGGCCGATGGTGGTGGCTGTTACTGCCGTTGTCTGGACTGGGGCTGCTGATTTGGGCGGCAAGTAAAAGCTCTGATGAAGAGACTGACTACAAAGTGAGTGCTGGGTCGAGTAGTGCTCAAGGCGATCGCATCATTAGTGATTTTGACAGCGAAGGGGTTGACAGCGACACTAGCTCCGATACTGACCCCAATCTGACATCTAGCACAGACATAGTTAATCCAGAAGTTTCTAATGCAGGTATGACCAGCACAGGCGCAGTGGCTACCCCACCCATTACAGAAAACTATTCAGATGAGACTGCGAATATTGCTGCGGATGTCAATGGCGACTCAGCTAAGGTAGCAACGAATGCAACGGCTATAGAAGGTATAGAAACAGTTGGATCAGGGGACATGCAAGAGACTCCAACCACGGCTGAACCCATATCTCCGATGGATATTCCTGCAAACGCTAGCTTCGAAGGCAGCCCTGAAATCCCCCGCCAAAGCCTTCTAGAAGAAAGCCCGAAAGAAGGCTTTGACGGATTGCGTGGTGACGCGCACGAGTCTGAACCTGTAACTACAGAACCTGCTACCAAGGCTGTAGATAACGGAGATTGGCTACAGCGAGCAAAGCAGCGTATCAACGAAGCCACGGAGCAGATGAAGCAGACGGCTGTTGAGATTCAAGATGATACGACAAGAGACAACTAGTACATTTCATAGCTGTGTAGAGTTAATAGCTGTGTAGAAGCTCGATGCCTGGTTCAACGGATATATCAGCTAGCTGGTCAGCTGCTCATGCCAAGCTGCATGTTCTATTGCGTCAGCAGACCTTGCTTCCTAGAGGTAGCCGCATTTTGGTCGCTGTCTCAGGCGGGCAAGATTCGCTGTGCTTGGCGCGGCTACTGACCGATTTAGGTGCTAAGTGGGGCTGGGCTCTGGGATGGGTTCACTGCGACCACGGCTGGAGAGCAGATTCGGCTAAGAATGCAGCGCACGTGGTGGAACTAGCAAAGACATGGCAGGTGCCAATCTGGGTGGAACTCGCCAATAGCCTGACCAAAAGCGAGGCCGCCGCTAGGCAGTGGCGTTATGAAGTGTTCGCTCGGATTGCTAAAGAACAAGGCTATAGCTATGTAGTGACCGGGCATACGAAGAGCGATCGCGCTGAAACCGTTCTTTATAACCTGCTCAGGGGCACGGGCACCGACGGGCTAGGCACTCTCCGGTGGACTAGACCTCTCAGTCAAGCTTCGCCCCTAGACTTGCCTTCAAACCTGAGTGCCAACCAGTACGCAAAGCAGTCTCAAAGCACCACATTGGTGAGACCTCTGCTGGACTTTACCCGCGCCGAAACCGCTCGGTTCTGCCAAGATCAGCAGATTTCTGTGTGGGAAGACAGCAGTAATCAAGACCTAAACTTTCGGCGCAATCGCATTCGACTAGAGCTGATGCCTTATTTGCGATCGCACTTCAATCCGCAGATAGAACAGGCAGTTGCTCAGCTTGCTGAAATCACCGCTGCCGATATCGACTACCTAAACGCTCAAACTGAACGTATATATAGACGGACAGTTCATGGATCTGCAGGAGATCAGGCTTGGAGCATACGGCGAGAAGCCCTAATCGCTGAACCGCGATCGCTTCAGCGCCGCGTCATCAAACAGCTATTACACAATGTGCTTCCTAGTCCACCTAGCTTTGCCCAAGTTGAAAAGCTGCTCGCGCTATTATCAGCCGCTAATGGGAGCCAAACAGATCCTTACCCAGGTGGCTGGATTGCTATTGTCAAAAAACCAATCATCAGTTTGGAGCTATTGGGGCTATTAAAGGAATAGAGCTGTTACAAAATAAGACCTAACGATAGAAAAAGATCGACATTAACTGAGAAAAGTCGCAGATTTGCCTGACTTTACCTGAGAATCTGATAGTTTCTTAAGCTTTTCGTAACAGTGTCGAATAGCTGAGTTTTGATTGATCTTCAAGCTAGTCAAGCGTCATTACACTCATCGAAACCCCTGATAGCTTAGCCTTTGGCCGCTTCTATCTCTTTCGACAAGGAGACCTATGTCGATAGGAGTGAACACTCGCACGCAGACTCAATAAACTTTACAAAACTATTTGCTTCCGCTAATATAAGTTCATAGGCGAGAGCTGATTTTTTGCGGCTCCGTCCCGTACCTCGATAACTAAAAAGGATTCATAATGACTACTACTCTTCAGCAGCGCCAAAGCGCTAGCTTGTGGGAGCAGTTCTGTCAGTGGGTTACAAGCACCGAGAACCGCCTCTATGTAGGTTGGTTCGGCGTCTTGATGATCCCGACACTGCTCGCTGCCACTGCATGTTTCGTCATCGCGTTCATCGCAGCCCCTCCCGTCGACATCGACGGCATCCGTGAGCCCGTTGCAGGTTCATTGATGTACGGCAACAACATCATCTCTGGTGCGGTTGTGCCTTCTTCTAACGCAATTGGCCTGCACTTCTACCCCATCTGGGAAGCTGCTTCACTTGATGAGTGGCTCTACAATGGCGGTCCTTACCAGCTGGTAATCTTCCACTTCCTCATCGGCGTTTTCTGCTACATGGGTCGTGAGTGGGAGCTATCCTACCGTCTCGGTATGCGCCCTTGGATCTGTGTTGCTTACTCTGCGCCAGTCGCAGCGGCAACTGCAGTGTTCTTGATCTACCCGCTCGGTCAGGGTTCGTTCTCTGACGGTATGCCTTTGGGTATCTCTGGTACGTTCAACTTCATGTTGGTGTTCCAGGCAGAGCACAACATCCTGATGCACCCCTTCCACATGTTGGGTGTAGCGGGTGTATTCGGTGGTTCACTGTTCTCAGCTATGCACGGTTCACTCGTTACTTCGAGCTTGGTTCGTGAAACAACTGAGACTGAGTCACAGAACTACGGATACAAGTTTGGCCAAGAAGAAGAGACATACAACATCGTTGCAGCCCACGGCTACTTCGGTCGTCTGATCTTCCAATACGCCTCGTTCAACAACAGCCGTTCGCTCCACTTCTTGTTGGGTGCATGGCCTGTCGTCGGCATCTGGTTTACTGCTCTTGGTATTTCCACGATGGCGTTCAACCTGAACGGGTTCAACTTCAACCAGTCGATCATCGACTCACAGGGTCGCGTGATTGGTTCTTGGGCAGATGTCTTGAACCGTGCGAACCTGGGTATGGAAGTAATGCACGAGCGCAATGCTCACAACTTCCCGCTCGACCTAGCTGCTGGCGAAGCTGCTCCTGTAGCTTTGACTGCTCCTGCCATCAACGCATAGATCTTTTTTGTCTAGCGTTGGCTGGATGACTACGACTTTGACTAGTTGATTAGTGTGAATCCTTTTGTCAGATGCACTGCATTCTGACCTGGGTTCACCAGCGAAAAGCGCTTCCTTAGGGAGGCGCTTTTTTGTTGTCTATATGTCTTTATATAGACAGATTCTATTGTATAGATATTATATTTTCGCTTCTGGCAGGACCAGCATGGCGTCACCAAACGAATAGAAGCGGTAGTCGTGGGCGATCGCATCTTGATAAATTGCCATCAGTCGCTCTCGACCGATTAATGTACTCACCATCATTAGCAGGCTAGAGCCCGGTAGATGGAAGTTGGTAATCAGTCCGTCTATCACCTGCCATCGGTAGCCTGGATAGATAAAGAGATCGGTTTTACCGCTGTAGGGTTGCAGTCCGCCGCAAATTGCAGCGACGCCTTCTAAGGCTCTAGTTGATGTGGTGCCAACGGTAATTACTCTTTTGCCCTTGGCCTTTGTCTGCTCAATTTTTTTGACTGTTTCGGCAGATACCTCAATCCGCTCTTTGTGCATTTCATGCGTTTTGATATCGCTGACTTCGACTGGGCGAAAGGTGCCGATGCCGACATGCAAAGTAATTTCAGCAGTCTGGATACCTTTACTACTTAGTTTGTCTAATAGGGTTTGAGTGAAGTGAAGCCCAGCGGTAGGGGCTGCGATCGCACCCTTTTTCTGAGCAAACACGGTTTGATACTGTTCTGGCAGTGACGCTGACTCGGTGATATAAGGCGGCAGCGGCATCTGACCAAGCTGATGAATCAGCGCATCAATAGTTTTGTCTACCTTTGGTAGCAGTCGCAAAAGTCGGCCACCAGTCGAGTCATCTCGCGACTCTACTAGCGCCGACATTAAAGGGTGGTCTTTCTCTCCAAACAAAATCTCAGTTCCTGGCTGGATTCTTCTGCCAGGGCGAACCAAAGCTAGCCACTTATCATGCTCTACTGGCTCGATCAGTAACACTTCGACTGCGCCGCCGCTAGCTTTGTAGCCATATAATCTAGCAGGAATTACCTTGGTGTCATTGAGTACTAATAAATCACCCGGCAGCAGCCAGTCGACCAGGTCGTAGAAGTGGTTGTGATGATGGCTTTGCGGTCCGTCTATCACCAGCAGCTTTGAGCTATCACGCGGGGTCACTGGATTTTGGGCGATCCGGCCTTCTGGCAAGTTGTAGCTATAGGCATTGAGCTGGTGATCTGGGCTGGAGGAAAGTCGATCACCTGGTGGAATATTCGTCATAAGGTAGGCACTCACCTCTAAATAAATGTCTATGGTTTGTCTGCGATCTAAGCTATAACCCGATTAGGAAAGTAGCGTTTCTAGTGAAGGCTTAAGGCATAATAAAGGAGCGTTCTGAGTAGAGTAGGGTGTCAATACCAGCCACGAACGCAAGGCTAGCTGGTCGGCACTTATCACAATATTTTGAGACCGTAGATATCTTAAGCACCTGTAGATATTTTAAGACTGTAGCTCTCTCTTCATCGACTGATGGAATACATCTACTACTTATCCAATGCAAGTCTGTCGCTACGAGTGGTTGAGCGGTTGCTGTGCGCTACGCAGCTACCTGTAGAATTCATCACGGTCATTCACCAGATCAACGGGTGGATCGTCAAAGTCAAACTGCATGAGAGCGCTACGGTGCGATCGCAGCAAAACTTCTTGGCTTTTCTCAACGAAATCGGTACACCCTATGAGCCTGGTTTTCGGATTCGCATGGCACTTTGGGGTTTAGAAATGGGCCAGTCTGCGGTGGATGTGATGCGCCGCTACCAGGTCGCTGTCGTTTCGCACGGCAAACCCGATCGCGTAGAAATAGAAGAATTTCGTGAGCAGTTCGTCACCGGTCTTGGCTACTGCCCTGAAACATTGGCATAGCTTTGGCGGCTAGCAACTTGACTGTAGAACTTGACCTCAAACAGCTCTTCAGCAGAATGCGTCTCGTATGTACGTCTGTAGTCCCAGGTATTGCTGGGTACTTGGTATCTGTAAGCTAAGCCGATTTTGTGGTTGTGTCGAGTGACAGCTAACTAACGCCAAATCAAACCGACAGGGAATCTCTGACAGGTGCGGATGTCTCACTAAAAAATAGCGAGCCGTCGTCCTTATCTTCTGCTGCTTGGATCGGGTCAAGGCCAGCAGTCCATCTGCATCCCAGTTTCCTTTACTACGAGTTTTGACTTCGATAAAGGCCAGCGTTTCAGCTTTTAGTCCCCCTTGTCCGCTGATTCCTTTGGCAATCAGATCGATTTCGCCAAACCGACTGTGCCACTGGCGCTGCAATATCTGACAGTTCTTTTGGGTGAGCCATTGACAAACTAGCTGCTCGCCATAGTTACCTAAGTCTTGAGGGTTGAGCACAGCAGAAAAGCCAGATTCTGAATGGGCGTAGATAGAGAATGCCCTATTGCAGCCGTCAGGTCTGAAAGTGACCAACGCTATAGATCTCAGTCTTGAACGTAGTCTGTGCCGTTGATCAAGGCGATCTCTGCCCTGACAAACTCCCGTCCTAAATAAGCGGCATGGTCTAGATAGGTGAGCGGGCAGAGAATGTCTTTGTCTTCAAAAATTGTCATGCAAAGCTCTTTGGCCGTGCGACCTGTGAAGACTGTCGTTTCTTGACGAACGGTATTACCTCGCACCGACAAAGGCTTACCTGTTTCTGGATCGCAAGCAAGACCTTTTTCGTTGATGGTGTTAGTGAAGTGTTTGGCACAGATTAGCGCTGCTGCTCTGTCTAGATAGATCAAGAAATAGCCCGATGGATCAAGTGCTATGTAGCGCTTGGAGAGCTTGTTGTCTAGCGCAGCTAAAGCCTGTTTTGTCGGCGTTGTCGCTTCTGACTTGGTGGGGGTTGCGGCTGTCATTAGAAGATCTAGATTGCATAAACTGCGGGCTCACCATTTTATCGCGATGGGCTCAAGGTAAAAGCGTTCAGTTTGCAAACCTTGTTGATAGGACACAAGCAAAAGCGCTCATGCAGCAGGTTCTAACTCCAAAAAGAACCTACTTTTCTATTAAAGGGACATCTTCGATCAGATGTTTGATGGGTAAGTTGGCGTTGATTTCATCTATCTGAAACTGTTCGGCCTGATTGATACGATCGATGTAGTTTTCTAGAATTTGTCCCAGCTTAGGGTGGTAGAAACGATGCAGGCTGTAGTTGGGGGTGGCAGGAAAGCCTCTGCGCTTTTTGTGTCTGCCGCCCGCACCGGGATCGAAGGTTTGGATATTGTTTGCGATCGCCCACTCAATCGGCTCATAGTAGCAGGCGCTAAAGTGCAGATTGTTGTACTCCTCAAAGCAGCCCCAATAGCGACCGTAGAGGCGATCGCCCTTAGTCAGACAAAACGACATCCCCACCGGATCGTCAGGATTATCTTCTGTATACGCGGCAAAAATTACAACCCGATCTTTCCACGCTGGAAATAGCTGGCGGAAAAAGTCCCTAGTCAAATACTTACTGCCCCACCAGCCGAACTTATCGCAGGTATCGCTATAAAAGTCATACACCTTCAGGCAAAGCTCCGGCGTTAGCGACTCGCCCGTATGCACCTTGAAATGAATCCCCACCTTCGCTACCGACTTGCGCTCGCGCTTGATATTCCGCCTTTGGTTGGCGTTGAACTGGGCTAGATAGTCATTAAAATCACTAAAGCCTCGGTTTTGCCATACATAGCTATGATGCAGCCACTTGTGAAAGCCCAGCGCCTCCATCTGTGCCTGCCAATCAGGATCGACATACAGAAAATTGCATCCAGATATCTTGTGCTGTAAGCAAAACTCATCAATTAACTGCACCATCGCCTGAGTCAGCATCGCCTCATCTTCAGTCGGTGCGACCAAGAACCGATAGCCTTCCGCTGGCGTAAACGGCGACATGCCTAGTAGCTTCGGGTAATACTCCACCCCTAGCTGTGAGGCTAGCTCAGCCCACTGATGGTCGAATACAAATTCACCGTAGCTGTGCCCCTTTAGATAAAGCGGAGCCGCCGCAACCAAAATATCGTCTTTCCACAAAGTAAGATGATTCGGCAACCAGCCAGTATTTGGCCCGGTGCTACCAGAGGTTTCCATATTGTTCAGCCAGTCCCACTCAAAGGCGGGGGTAGGTAGCGGCATGGCCATTGCATTCCACTGCTCGGCTGAAATATCTGATAAGCGACTCATCCAGCGGGCGGTGTACTGCACTTGAGTGGTTGACACAGGAAGTAGCGGGTATAGAGCTCTATATAGAGTAGTAGAAGTTTTAGAAATCTGCTGCTCTTATCGCTTCTCTGGCATAACTACCGGAATAGTTTCATTTCGATTGATCCGATAGATATTGAAGTCGCTGTCGAACGTAACAACTGGAGTATCTTTTCTCAGCTCCGCCATTCTCACTAGGCAAGCATCTGCTAGAGACAATAGTCTTTATACGTAGACAACCTAATTTTCCATCTCGTCCGCTGTGGTGCTATCTAAGATGAGCAGCATCTACGCACAATTTCCTGATAGGGATGTCTGACCGCGATAATGATGCCGAAGTGTTGCTTTTGCGCCTCAAAGTATTCTTGCGCTAACTTCATCCTCATCTAGGTAGGTATAGACAAATATCCGACTCATGCTTATCTGACACGCGGATCGATCAGGCTTTCTAGAATCCGATTCCGTTCGATATGTGCGTTGATCTCTGCTTGGTGATCCAGATAGTAGCTGAGGGCGTCAAACACTTGGGATAGAGATAGGTGGGGCAGTCTCTGAGGAATTTCTGCGGGCGAAACGTTGATGCGCCACATTTCTACAATGGCCCTCACTAACGTTCTAGTTCCTTTAATGATGGGCTCACCATCGAGAATTTCTTCGTTTCTAACGATATGGCAATGTTCGGTCTGAATCATCAAATTTTGTCTGACAAGCTAGGCTCTATATTAACGTGTGGACTTAATAGCAACTGATGAGGGAATGACGGGATGCTTTGTTCGGAATCTTTGGCGCAGATGAAGCCGTTTGATAAGTTGCCTGCTGAGCGGCTGGATTGGGTGTGTGATCGCGCCGAACAAATCCACCTATCCCCCGGTGAAGTCCTCGTCCGTCAAGGCGATACCTCGCTTGGCTTCTTCATTCAGATCAGCGGTCAGATTACTGTCACGCAGCATACTAACGGGGCCGAAATGCCCGTCGGTCGCCACAGCAGTCCGTCTTTTTTTGGTGAAATCCAGGTGCTGACCGAAGACCTTGTGCCAGTGACGCTCACTGCCGATACCGATACCGAACTCTATCGACTGAATTGCCCCGACTTTCTCGATCTTGTCCATAGCTGCCGGGAGTTTGAAAGGGATATCTTTCGCACCGTCGGCCAGAGAATGCGCGGGCTAGAATCTTTTATTCGCACCCGCGAAAAGATGGCAGCGCTGGGCACCTTGTCTGCTGGGTTGGCCCATGAGCTGAATAATCCAGCAGCGGCACTAGTTAGGGTGATGAAAGACATCAAGCCTGCTGTGCTAGAGCTACAGCGGATGAACTTGGTGTATGGGCAGCATCAGCCGGATGAAGCGCATACCGAGCAGTGGACAGATGCTAGGGATCGGGGATTTGAGGCGATCGCGCATCCAGATAATGATCCGCTGGCTCAAGGCGATCGCGAAGACGCCCTGGGTGACTGGCTAGAAGACTACGGGATAGAGAATGCTTGGGAACTGTCCGAACCCCTGGCTGCCGGACGGATTGAGCCTGAAACGTTAGATAGATTGATCGACTGCTGGCGCAATGACAAGACTGAAATGCGGGACATGGGGATTCGCTGGCTTGCTCTCTCTTTTGATGTGATGGGCATGATTCGCAATGGTCTCGATGGCGCAGAGCGAATCTCTACGCTGATTCAGTCGATGAAGTCTTACTCGTACATGGACCAAGCGGCTCAGCAGCAGGTAGACATTCACGACGGGATCGAAGACACCTTGCGCCTATTTGCCTTCAAGCTAAAACATGGCATTCAGGTCAAGAAGCAATATCACCAGGATTTGCCAAAGGTAACCGCCTTTGGTAGCGAACTCAACCAAGTATGGACGAACTTGATCGACAATGCGATCGACGCGCTTAACGAAGCGTCAGATGAAGCATCAGATGAAGCGCCCAATGGCCAAACGCCTACTATCACTATTCGCACCTGTCAAAAAGATGCAGACATCATCGTAGAGATAGAAGACAATGGCCCTGGCATACCGCCTGAGGTTAGAAGCAGAATTCTAGAGCCTTTCTTTACGACTAAACCGATGGGCAAAGGATCGGGGCTGGGGCTTGATCTGGTTAGAAGAATCGTGCAAAACCGTCATAAGGGAAGTCTGTTCGTAGATTCAGAGCCTGGTAAGACCGTTTTCTCTGTGAGAATACCTGCCTAGTATCAGCTTTGTAGTCGCTTCCTCTGTAATCGCTTTCCTTGGAGCTAAGTCTACTCTGCGACGAGTTCACTGTTGACTTCATTCACCGGACGACGCCGCAGCTCTACGGATTCTTCACGCGGGAGAAGGTCGAATACTTCGCGTAGCTTGTCATCAACTTTCTCGTAGCTAACCTGTCCAACTTCGTTGAGTACGACATTGTTCTTGGCATCAAAGACGACGGTCTGCGGCACTGAGCCTTTGAAGTAGTAGCCGGCTTCGTTGGGTTCGTAGTCGTCTTTGACTGGGATGGAATCGGCGGCGACTGGCACGAAGTTGGCTGCTCTACCGTAGGGTGCCTGTAGCTGAGAAACTACGGGCGAAAACACTTTGCTGTCTCGGCTGTCGTCGACGTAGAAAAATAGCAAGGTAGGCTTGTCTTGCTTGAACGACTGAGCCAGGTTAAATTTGGGCGGCACGATCGAACCGTTGCCCGCGTACAGCGCGAAAATGTTGCCGTCGTAGTTGTCATCGTCGATACCCGCCCAGGCAGGCGTCGTCCAAATGCTAAAAAGGGCGATCGCACACAGTGCTATCAGGCCAAACCTACGAAAAAATTGAACCACCATACCTAATCTGTATATTTCCGGCTATCAAAAATGGACGAACGATGACTAGCGACTAATCTGCTCTTTCACTATCAACCCTATCGTGGGCAACCCTATCGTGGGCAACCCTATCGTGGGCAACCCTATCGTGGGCAACCCTATCGTGGGCAACCCTATCGCAGGTGAATCTGTTGCAGACAAGTCTATAGCGGTCAAATGCCTCTAAGACCCTTCAAAACTCGCGATGATTTCTTGCAGCGTTTCTCTATTGTCGGCGTAGAGCTCTCTTCTTGTCCAGCCAACCACCTGATAGTAGCTGTCTGTGCCTCGAACGGTCGTATGTAGGTACACGACCGGCACGCCTTCTACTTGCCCTCGAATTTCATACTGGACAGCAGGGTATCCATTAACTTCATCTACGCCCGTGCGAGTCGAGGTTTCATAGTCGTTTAGTTCCCTTTCAATCAGTCGGCGGTACTGCTCTGCATTATCTTCTAGGCCAAACTGGCCAATCCTAGTATCGTTTTCAGATACGACACTGGCATATAGCGCTTGCGATGGGTAAGTTGCATAGATATCAGCATCGCCTCGAAGCAGGCTCGCGTTCTCCCACTGAGGTGGGACAGTGATCCTGACGCCGGTATCCCTATTTTCTAGTACCGTCGGCCTGTTATTAGGTATCTGGTCGGTCAAACTTGTCGTGTCAGCGCTGCTCTCAGTACGAGTCCCACAGCCTCCGAGGCCACTCGTCAAAAGCATCCCTGCCAATAGAGGCAGGGTTAGTCTAGCGGCTACACTACCAGCGGATTTAGCGATTGACGAAGTTGACCTCATTTTTGCTTAGTGCTTTCTATCTGTATATCTATAATCTTTTTGTCTAGTTTTTTAAGCCTACATAGAGCGTAGAACTGCTCTGACCACGGTTTTACAGGAGACTTGTGGGGAGGCTTTGCAGCAAGTTAGCCAAAGCATAGCAGAAGAAATATCCCCTATTCCCTTTATGCTGGAGACAGCTATATATTGTCATTTTAATCCCCATGCTCAGAGCCGGAATTGTTGGACTACCCAACGTCGGAAAATCTACTTTATTCAACGCGGTTGTCGCGAATGCGAAGGCTCAGGCCGCAAATTTTCCTTTTTGCACTATCGAGCCGAATGTAGGGGTAGTCGCAGTACCGGACGAGCGACTAGGCCCACTGGCTGACATTTCTAGCTCCAAAGAAGTGATTCCGGCGCGAGTCGAGTTTGTCGATATTGCTGGTCTGGTCAAAGGGGCGAGTCAAGGAGAGGGCCTAGGCAATCAGTTTTTGGCTAATATCAGAGAAGTCGATGCGATTATCCACGTGGTGCGCTGCTTCGAAAATGATGACATCATTCACGTGTCAGGCTCGATTGGGCCGCTGCGCGATATCGAAGTGATTAATTTAGAGCTGGCACTGTCAGATTTAGGTCAGATCGAGAAGCGAATGGAGCGAATTCGTAAGCAGGCTCGTAATAGCAAAGAGGCCCAGGCTGAGCTGGAAATCTTAGAAAAGCTACAGCCTGTACTAGATGAGGGTAAGGCTGCTCGCACCGTAGAGCTAGACGAAGATGAAGCGCTGATTGTTAAGCCCCTAGGCTTACTGACCCGAAAGCCTGTGATTTATGCGGCGAATGTCTCTGAAGATGATCTAGCAGAGGGCAATCAGTGGGTTGAAGAAGTGCGATCGCAAGCAGAAACTGAAGGCGCTCAAGTAGTGGTGGTCTCTGCTCAAGTTGAGGCAGAGCTGCTAGAGATCCCCGAAGATGAGCGAGCGGACTTTTTAGAAGCGCTAGGCGTAGAAGAAGGTGGATTGCAGTCATTGATTCGGGCCACGTACGATTTGCTAGGGTTGCGAACCTACTTCACCACCGGGCCGCAGGAGACTAGGGCATGGACGATTAAGGCGGGCATGCTAGCGCCGCAGGCGGCAGGGGTGATTCATACTGATTTCGAGCGGGGCTTTATTCGCGCCGAGACGGTGGGTTATGAAGATCTCGTCACCTCTGGATCGATGTCGGCGGCGAAAGAGAAGGGCCTAGTCCGCAGCGAAGGCAAGGAATACACCGTCAAGGAAGGCGATGTCATGCTATTTCGATTCAACGTTTAGCTATTGTGTTTAGACGTTGTATGTAGATTTTGGGCTTACGAAGATCTTGGGCGTATAGAGATCTTGGGCGTCGATACTGGCATATTGAAACTACGTAGCCAAAATAAAGCTAGTAGAAAAGCTGCTACTCTTCGCTACGGGCGATCGCGTGTTCTGACGGAAAAAGGCTCTAAATCGGGCTTTTATCTAGGCAGGACACTCGGTTCAGATTAAAATTTTTTCAAGCGGTGGGTGCGGTTTCAAATTGAGGGAGTTCCGGTCTGAGTAAGGTGCTTGTGTGATTAATTGGTTCACTAGGATTCCAAACTGGGCGGCTTTGTCGCTGGTGATGAACGGGCTGCTGTTTACAACGGTATTGGCAATTTCGCATCAGCAATCAGGGGCGTCAGAGCTATACGCGGCTGGACAGTTGAACGATCCGTTGGTCATTGACGCGGCGATCGCACCCAGCATTCCAGCGCTGCCACACCCTAGCGGCGGACGCAGGCTTAGCTACACGCAGTGGAAAGAAGTACTCGCGCAAGACGCCAAACTGATGGCGGCAAGGAATCCTGACCGCCTGAGCGTGTTGCTAGGCGACTCACTAAGCCTATGGTTTCCGGGTGAACTGATGCCGGGACAGCGGGTGTGGATTAACCAAAGCATCTCCGGCGAAAAGACCAGAGGCTTATTAAATCGGCTAGATTTGCTAAAAGACAACGATGTCGAAGCCGTTTTTTTGATGATTGGCATCAACGATCTGATCTGGGGTGAGTCGGATCAAGAAATTTTGGCTAATTACAGAGAGATTGTTCGCCAGCTGAAACTAACGCATCCGAATACGCAAATAGTCGTTCAGTCGATTTTGCCGCACGGTGGTGAGGCGTCCACTTGGGAGAGCCGCGACAAGCTAGCAGCGCTGCCTAGCGAACGTATCCAGCAAATGAACGATGCGCTGCAGAAAATCGCTGCTGACAATCAAGCCTATTATCTAGATCTCTATCCTATCTTTGTAACTGGTGATGGCACCTTACGGCCTGATCTGACAACCGACGGTCTGCATTTGAATCGGCAGGGCTATCTGGTTTGGCGCAGTGCGATCGCGCTCTATGCCCAGCTAAAACTTCAATAGATAGCCCTTACAAGATCGAATCCTTAGCATAGACGTGCGATTGAACAAAATTGCCACTGAACTTAGTACGATAGGGTATATAAAGCCATTGATAGAAAGCCTAGAAAGCTGATTACCCTCATGGATACCAAAGCCTTTAAGCGCAGCCTCAATCACTCCGAGAACTATTACCGCAATCAGGGCTTTGGAGAGAAAGAAAGCGTCGCTGGGCAAATGCGCTCGGAATACGAAAGTGCCCTCATTCAGAAAATTAGAGCGAACGACAATCGCCTAGTCGAAGGGGATGTCACTATCCACCTAGCTGAATCCTTTGGGTTTTGCTGGGGTGTAGAAAGGGCCGTCGCCATGGCATATGAAGCAAGGGCGCACTTCCCCGAACAGCGCCTATGGATCACTAACGAAATTATCCACAACCCAGAAGTAAACCAGCAGCTTAAAGCCATGAATGTTCATTTCATTGAAGTGAACGCAGGCGTAAAAGACTTTTCTGGTGTTCGCAGAGGCGATGTGGTGATTCTGCCTGCCTTTGGCGCTAGCGTACAAGAGATGAAGCTGCTACACGATGAAGGCTGCACCATCGTAGATACCACCTGTCCTTGGGTTTCCAAAGTTTGGAACACCGTCGAAAAGCACAAGAAAAAAGAATTCACCTCTATCATCCACGGTAAATACAAGCACGAAGAAACTGTGGCCACCACTTCATTTGCGGGCACGTATCTAGTCGTCTTAAACCTAGCTGAAGCCGAGTACGTCGCCGACTACATCTTGAATGGGGGTGATAGAGAAGCCTTTCTTACCAAGTTTACTAATGCCTACTCGGAGGATTTCGATCCAGACCGGGACTTAGATGCTGTCGGCATTGCCAATCAGACCACTATGCTCAAAGGTGAAACCGAACAGATCGGCAAACTTTTTGAGCGCACCATGCTAAAAAAGCACGGGCCTGTCGAATTCAACAATCACTTTCACAGCTTCAATACCATCTGCGACGCTACTCAAGAGCGCCAAGATGCCATGTTCAATCTGGTAGAAGCTGATATCGATCTGATGGTTGTGATCGGCGGCTTCAACTCATCGAACACCACTCACCTACAAGAGATTGCCATCGAGCGCAGCCTGCCCTCATTCCATATCGACAGTGCCGAGAGGGTAGACGTAAACAACCGAATCGAGCACAAACCGCTTCACAGTGATCAGCTAAAAGTGGAATCAGATTGGTTGCCCGCTGGCAAGATCTCAGTCGGCGTGACATCCGGGGCATCCACGCCCGATAAAGCAGTACAAGAAGTCATCGAGAAGATCTTCGCAATTAAGGCAAAAGTGCTGGCGGGTATCGCTTGACTGGTATTGTTTGATTTGATCAACAAAGTCAGGCTACCGTATGGCAAACCTGACTTTGTTGTTACCGCTTACCGGAAATAGTCAGTCAGTTCTCTCTTTGCCTTTTTCATTCGCTATAGATTGGCGAAACTAGCTAGAAAACTAAGCTTTTATAGCCTCCCGAACGAACATAGCAACTGATACCAACAGACCTGCTATGAAGACAAACGGAATCAGCAGCATGATAGTGTCACCAGCGGCCATCCATAGAACCTGATAGGGCAGGGCGATCGCGATCGCGCCAAATATAGCCAGTCCAAGCACAACAAAGAAGATGAATCGATGGACTGATTTTATCGACTGGTCAAACAAGGGCGCTTTACTACGTCGAATTTGATAGGTTGTTGGAATGTGGCTAAGAATACCTTTGTCATCTTCTGGAATTGGCTGAGCTGTACGCGCTAGCTGATCTTCAAGTTGCTGGATGAGTGAATCACGTTCATTTAGCTGTTCTTGATAGTAGTAGCGCTGATCCGAAATTCGCTGTTCGTGAAACTGATTGTTCTTTGCGATCGCCTTATTCACAGCCACTCCTACAACTTCTTCAAGTACCTCCTGATAGGACTTGTCTTGAAAGTTAGGCATCTTATCAAGCGGACGTTCAGAATGAGGCGGCAAGGCTAGAAGCTTCTGGGGCAGGTTGTCTATGTAGCCGCGTCCATTAAGTTCTGGCTCAAGGTGGAAACTGTTATTTTCAGACATTGGCATTGTTCAGACTCCTATTGCTGGGGGCAAATGCTTGATGAATCTGGAGATCTAGACGGTTAATAGAGTATATGGACGCGGTTACACCTCAGGAATAGAATCTTTTTGTTGTTTTGATGGAATGTCGAATCGATAAATTAAGCTGCTAGGGTGGATGGAGAAAGAGACACACACCGCGTGAACTAGAAAAGCTCAACTCTAGAGAGTATTACTACAGCTTCAGAAAAGCTGATAGAAATAGAATATATAAATCAATAAGATTCTCCTATAGTTATCTATGCACAGTTAGCAGGGCTTTAGTGCAACAAATTCTGCGGAAAACCGCACTCGAATTAGAGACTAATGACGTAGGCTAAGCTAATGCACTCAAAACCAAAAGCCTATAAAAATATGACAAAAGCGCTTCAATACTCTGCGGTATGTATTCGAACAGTTTCGATAGGAGCTCTTCTGTGGGGTATACCAGAAGTAGCCTCTGCAGTCGAGAATGCCGTGATCATCTCTGATATTGTCAACGCTGAGGAGTTAGAAGCTGAAGATGTCGAACGGCAAGTTTGGCAAGGGAGGGGGCAGATAATACAGGGGAGAGGTGTTGGAGCAGTAGCCTTTCTTGAGATAGAGATAGAAGGCAAAACAGCTCACTTCTTGAGTGGTCCATCGGCTGGAGAGCGAGTGCCAATTCCAGAAGACAATCGAGACTACAGCAACGCTAGCAACGGTAGATGGAAGTTTAGATATAGAAGAGAGGATGAAATGATTGTAACTTTTACTGAAATAAGAACAGAAGTAGTAGACCAACCCAATTCTCCATTTACAAATACGCTGAAGGTGATTGAGTACATCCTAGTGCTAAAGAACTCGTAAGTTAACTATGTCCTTTTGTTCTAGAAAGAAATCAAAGATAAGCTTATTACCAGGAATAAAGAAATTTGGTGCGCTGCTATCATCAGGTCGGACTATAAAAGCGGCGGGCTCAATCTTCGGCTTCTTGGCTTCCACTGGGTTACTCAACAGCTTTAACATGGCCGCAGCCTATGAAATCTCTTGTCGTGGTAATGGACAGATACTTAGAGGAGAGGGCAGAGGCGGCATTGTCTCTCTGTCTCTAAACAGACGTTTCGCCGGAGGTAGTACATACGAAATTAGACTTCATCCTAATTACTTCGGTGGTGATACATTTAACATCAGTGCTTATTCCTCTAACCAAAGACGATACGGACGTTGGACAGCCGAAGAAATTAGTCGTAACCAGATAGTCTTAATCTTCGAGCAAGAGCGATCGCCCTACGTAGTAGTAAGCTACGTATTGAACTGTGGCTAGCAAGCTTTCTCTTAAATACGCATAGAGATTGTCTTGCCGACAGTACAACTACAACCAGGTTATGGCGTATGCGTCATCGATCATTTCTGACCTGTGCTTTATTAGGCTCAATCATCAGTATAGGCTGTCATTTTCTGCTCTATTCTGCCCCCTTCACTAAGAGCGTAGACAGCGGAATAGAGCCATATCTACTAGGAAGCGACAGAAGAGGAACTACCTCGGAACCAGTTGTCATTATAGGAATTGACGAATTCAGAGGAGATCACGCCTCTTTATATACTGAAATATTAGAGGAAATGCTAACTGAGCTATCTGTAGGAGTTGTTGTAATCAATCCGCCAGAGCACTGGGTCAGCACGGTGCAAAACACAGGCGACGATATTAACGCACTTCACAGTCTAGTTGCAGAACATCAGGATAGAATTGTCGTAGTGTCTACGGTACCCCCTGACTACAGTCCTCCTATCGGTTTGCACAGCTATTTTATCGGACACGATTCAGATAGCTTTGAACCAGCTATGCCACCTGAGGCTATTCACGGCTATTTCGAGTTCTCTAATTTTCAGGCTCAAAACAACATCAACACAAGTAGTCAGTTTTCTTTGGAAAGAGATTTTGTTCGTAAAGATAGCTTTGAACCCATTTCACTACAGTCAGTCGCATACAGCAGTTACAAAAAGCTTTTAACCTATCAAGGTAAGAGCGAAGAAAGTACCCTCAATCGATGGCCAAGAAACCATAGTGGCTTCTTATTTTCCATTGCCAGGTTTAAAGCACCTATAAGAGATTTTAGTCGTCAAACTTATTCTCTCTTTGAAGAGTGCGCGGAGGAAATATACGGATGCCGCCTTAGTGAAACAAAAGAACTATCAGAGTTAGAAGGTAAAGTTGTTATCCTTGGCTTGGTTAATCCAGCACCAGAGCAAGATGAAGCTCAAACAATAGATGTAACCATAGGTCCTGTGTCAGCAGCGGAGACCCAAGCTAGCCAAATTTCTGGACTGATTGAAGGTCAGGTGTATATCCCCTACAGAGGATGGGCTGAATATGCAGTTGTCGGAGTCATCGGTGTCTTTTTTAGTTATGTGCTAGGCGTTTTAATATTCTATTCAGCGCCAGGGGAGAGGGCAGCCAGGAGAAACCGAACTCTATTTACGCTTCTATCAGCTCTAGTTCTTTACGGTTTTCTAGTGCTCGCGTTTGCGTACTTTTATGTTCTGCTACCCATCGCCTCCCCAATAGCTAGCTGGATCGTAACTATTGTGGGATCTGGTATGTTTTGGCTGTACAGAGACCAACAGAAGGCTATCAGAGAGCAGAAGTTGGCAAACGTACGAGCGCTTTTGTCTGAACGACAGGCGATTGTCAACCACGCTAGCAATCAACTTAGAAGCATTGCAGATCGAGTACATCAAGATGCCCTACATCACTTGAAGCTGGCGATGGATAGGTTAGAGCTGATGCGAATCGATAATCTAGATTGTGATCTGCAGGTGCCTATAGAAAAGCTATTGCAGGCTAGCGAAAGTATTCGGAGTAATTTACAAGAAACTCGTCTTTGCGCGAAGGAACTAGCCATCTCACCCGAGCTAAAACCGGGACTGTGTGAGGCAATTCACAAGCACTTAGAGGAGCTTCAGGTAGATAGCGAGCTAAAGCTGAAGGTAGATAGCGAGATAGATTTAATAGATGAAAGCATTTTGAATGATGGGTGGATAGAAGCTAGAGAAAGCGTGTTTAGCTTTTACCGAGATGCCATAAACAATGTCGTCTACCATGCTCAGCCACCAAAAGGAAGAGCGGCTTGGGTCAAGATAGTTTTACGCTGTCAGGGAAGCCAAGCTTGCTTGCAGATAGTTAATGATGGCGGCTTCGATCAATCTTACCTACGCAATCTATCCAGAGGGTTTGGTGCTCAGTCTATGGACGAGGCAACCTCAAAGCTGCCGGAAGGTAGGTGGTCTAGAACTATTACTGAAGAAGGCTACTTTCAGGTTAAGTTAAGATGGTCCGTACGAGATTTTCTATAGATCAGCAGATGCTATTGACTTTCTTTAGCTGCCGTCCTTACTAAACAGATTATGGAAAAACCAGAGTATTCTTTTCTGGTAGTGGAGGACACAGAAGAAGTTGCACACAATAACTGTACGTTTCTACACTTGATCAGTCCAAGCGCTACTTGTGAAATTAGCTTGCATCCGTATGAGGCTAAGCGAGAGCTAGAACGCCACCGGCCTGACCTGCTCGTTGTTGATCTTCTCTTTGGGCACAAAGAAGCTGATGCTGTAGAAGACGTAGGTATTAGTTTCTTGAAACACGTTCTTTCATGCTATCCCACTATTAACGTGCTGGTCTACTCCACCAATCCTGAGCTGATAAAGCATCTTTCTAAACGTATTGAGATGCATAAAGGAGGCTTTTCTATTGTTAATAAGATGGATCTAAGAGAAGCTTTCCTAACAGGAGCAAACGTCGCACTGTCTGGTCAAAAAAGAATACCTGCCGAGCTTTCATTAGATTGAATTCACAAGAAGCAGTAGAGTTTGCATTGAAATGATCCGGCTGTAGGGTTTACTCTATAGATAATTCTATAAAAAAAGCATAGTCTTAGAGCCTCTTATGACTAGTAGCATTAATAATACTTATCTAATTGTTGAAGATGACGGCGAAACGGCAGAGTTCAACAGTTTATACATAAAAATGTTTGATACAGATGCTAACTGTATCAATGTGGCATCGCCAATAGAAGCAAAACAGCAGCTCGAAAGAGAGCAGCCCAGGCTGATTATTGTAGACATCCTGTATCGCGATGCTGTGGGTGAAAGATCGTCAAAGCCTGGACTGAATTTACTAAGGGACATTCTCGATGATTATCCACAGCTTAATGTCTTGGTATATACCGTCGAACCAGAGTTACTGCGACCAATACTCCACCGGATTCGACCACATCTTGGTGGATTTGCAGTCGTGAATAAGCTGAAGCTGAGAGATTCTTTTACCGCAGGCGTTCGTGCTGCTGTAGATGGTCGCTATTCTCTATCGCCTGAGCTGCGTGAGGTGGCGGACGTGAGCGAGGAAGATCAAGAGATTTTACGCTTAATGTGCATCGACTCTCTGAGTGACAAAGAAATTGCTAAACAGATGAGCCTATCTGTTAGGGCAGTACAAAATCGCATTGCCAGCCTGAAGCAGAAGCTAGCACCCGAAGCTCTCGATGACACAGGGCGGAATTCTAGAGTGGCTGTCTGTATGCGAGCCTTTGAAAGGCGCTGGATTGCAAAATAGGCATTTTCGACGCACTCTTCGCACCGCTGCTATGTGCTTGGCGCTACATGCAGCCAAAGGCTAAAGCTTCTAAAGCGTGACCTAACCCTCTACAGATCATTAGGACTGTAGCTCGCTAAGTTTAGCGGTGATTCTGTCTATGTTTTCTCGGTCTTCGTTGGCTTTGAAGGTATCTAGAGCGAGGTTGAGATCCTGTGTGGCTTGTTCAAGATCTCCCAGCATTTCATAGTTGATGGCTCTATTGACGTAGGCATAGGCGAAGCCTGCCTCTAAGTCTATAGCTTGACTGTAGTCGGCTATGGATTTTTCGTACTTTTCTAGGTTGTGATAAGAGTTAGCCCGGTTGTAGTAAGCAGGTACGAGAGTGGGCTCTAGAGCGATCGCACGCCCATAGTCTTCTATTGCCCCTTGATGATCGCCTAGCTCATCACGTACCAGCCCCCGATTCACCAGCATTGTTGTATTTTCAGCTTCTAGCATCACGGCCTTGTCAAAACTCTCAATGGCTTTATCAAGGTTGCTTTGTTGAGTTTGAACAATTCCCTGCTGATGCCAGCCTTCAGCCGTCTGTGGCGAAGAGGAACAACCGCTAACTGCAGCGCTAACTGTACTGAGTGATAGCGCGATCGCCAAAGCACTCACTGACTTTTGAAAGAGTTGATACATGCTCAAAGCTATCTAACAGCTATCTAGCGAACAACCATCTCATAGCTACTCGACGTTGACAGGGATCGCAAATAAAATTACCCACCCACAGGCCAATACCAAAGCTATGGCAGTTGATAGTAAACTCATCTCTTGGCTAAGTTCCTCGGCTATGGTTTTCCCAAATATTTTTGGCAGCTACCTAGGGCCGTCATAAGGAAGGCGCTGCCAATCTGGATCAATTTGTTCTAGCCAATCTTCACCCACCCGAATCGTGATATCAGAATCGATATCGCCTGTCGACTCAGAGACGACCTGACCTAAATCAAGAATAGATTTGATTTCTCTAGCGCTGCCAACGTCTCCTCGCTGAACGACGACTGAAGTTTCGCGCTCTACCCTAGGCCAGTTAGTAACAACGTATACATCGTAAAATCCTTGGTCTCTCAGATACTCTGCCATAGAGGAGCTAGCATATCGCTCGTTAGTTGCGTTTTGTACAGCCACTCTCAGGTTACTCAGCGCCCAGTCAGAAGGCGTCTCGTAATAATTGGTTCCGATATCGTTGACGAATTCGACGGTGTCCGCATCAAAATACGTCCGCATAATCTCGCTATTGACTGACGGGTCAGAGAGCCAGTAGCTAGCCCGGTATTCTTCTGGCGTGCTGAACCTGCCTGGTAACATCACCATCTGCAGATCTTGACGCTCAAGATCTAGGCCGAAACCTGCCAGTGCTAGCAGCTCTTCTACGGTTAGGTTAGTATCGATGCGTTTTTGTAAGACTCGAATAATCTGCGGTAGCTTGGGTAGTACGGTGGGGTTGGTGAGCCGCTGGCGTAATGCTTTAAGTAGAATTTGCTGTCTTTGCACTCGGCCAATGTCGCCGTAGGCATCTTGCCGAAATCGAGCGAATTGTTCTGCCTGATCACCATTCAAAGTTTGCAGTCCGGGTTCTAAATCAATGACGAGCCCTTGGGTTTTGTCCTCATATTCCATCGCTTTGGGTACTAGCACTTCAATGCCACCGACTAGGTCGACGATCTCTTTAAAGGCAGTGGTGCTAACTCTGATGTATCGATCAATTTCTACGTTGCTGAAGTTGCGGCTGACGGTTTGAGCCGCGAGTTCTGCGCCGCCTTCAGCATTGGCCTCGTTGATTTTATCGATGCCGTAGCCCGGAATCTCGACCCGAGTATCGCGAGGGATAGACATAACGTTGACGATATCTGCGTCTGGATCAACGCGAACGAGCAGCATCGTATCGGTGCGGCCAACGAGATCTTCTGGGGTTGCCCCTTCAATATCTCTCGCTTCGTCTAGACCCATGACCAGAATGTTGACAGGGTGAGCAACCTGATAGCGAAAGCCAGAACGCCAAAGGTCAGTGAGGGGGGGCGCAACGGCTTCACCGCTGAGCTGACGAGGTAGGGGAAAGGTAATCACCGCGATCGCACCCAACCCAGCCGTCACTAACGCTGTCGCTGTAAAAGCTGCCCCTAGCAGCGTGTTTTTGAGAACGCGCCGCAGGCCAAAGGGAGCAGTTTGATTCGGCTTTTCTCGGACGGTTATCGCGGTGGATTCACGTTCAAGAGGCGATGCGATCGCCCGCTCTGCTACGCGCTTATGGTCTGTTCTAGACTCTACTTTGGAAGGGATTCTAGAGTCTCTATCTAGATTAGGTGCCGGATTGGGTGACAGGTTAGGTGGTAGTTGAATACGTCTAATATCGCTAACATCGGCAGAGGATAGCTGGGTCTCAGCGTTCTGTTGTTTAGCAGCCGATTGTTCAGCAGCTGATTGTTTAGCAGTTGGTTGTTCAGTAGTCGGTTGTTCAGCAGTCGGTTGTCCGACATCCTGAACAGCAAAACTTTGTTGTTCAGGACTTTGATCTTCACCACTACGGTTTTCAGCATTATGTTTTTCAGCAGTATGCTTTGATTCGTAGGGTTGAGTAGTCATGCTGAACGGCGATTGCTGAGGTTTACAAAAATAGCTAGCTGATATCTAGGCAAGTTTCTACTGAAGTTAACAGAAGGTTACACACCCAATTAACCCCTGACAGTACCAAACACTCGCGAGGCGACTTGCTGTTTATCAGACAGTTTCTCAACGGATCAGCCGAGAGATAAGGAAATTGTCTAGGGTAGGGCTCTCTAGATAAGCAAACTTTGATGAAGCATTGTAATTATCTGCTGTCATCGTCTTTTTTCTGAAATCTAGTCTTGATGCTGCCGCCTAGAATCGGCTCGCCAAGAATTGATTTTCCACAAGCGGATGTACAAAGCTTGTAAAGATATCAGCAAGCTTATGATTTGTTGTCAATTATTAAGATAATTGTAGCTCAAGAACTACCGTCCCTGGAATCCAGGCGGTAGGATAGTCCGAAATCTTAGATAGCGTAGTGGCAGTTATGGTTCGTTTTATTCCGATTATCTTGGCGGGTGGAAAAGGTGAACGCTTTTGGCCAGTGAGTCGGCTGAAGCGGCCAAAGCAGTTTCTTTGCTTAGATGGCGGCGATCGCTCGCTACTGCAATGTACTGCCGATCGGCTATTGCCCCTAGCTAGCTGGGACGACCTATTTGTGATTACGGCTGCTCATATAGCAGAGGGTGTCAAAACGCAGCTACCTGAGATGCCATCTGAAAATATCTTGGTCGAGCCCCAGGGTCGAGATACTGCGCCTGCGGTTGCCTGGGCCACTATTGAGATAGCCAGACGCTACGGCGATGATGCGGTTTGTGGCTTTTTCCCAGCCGATCACTACATTACAGATGAGGCTCGCTATTGCGACACGCTGCGGGCCGCAACGGCGCTAGCCGTGAATGCAGGTGCGATCGCCACACTAGGAATCACGCCGACGTTTGCGTCTACCGGCTACGGCTACATTGAGCAAGGTGATTCGGCAGGCAGCTTCAGCGCCGGCAGCGTTACTGACTTGCCAGCCTACAAAGTTAGTCGCTTCGCTGAAAAGCCTGATAAAGCTACCGCCAAAACGTTCCTTGATAGCGGCAACTATAGCTGGAATAGCGGCATGTTTATTTTCCCAGCAGCGGTGATGCTAGGCGAACTCAAAACTCACGCGCCAGACATGACCCACGCCCTACTCGAAAAAGGCGTAGACGCCTACGCGACGCTCGAAAAGCTCAGCATTGACTATGCGGTCATGGAGAAGACCGACCGGGCGTATGTCGTTCCGGCTGACTTCGGCTGGGATGACTTGGGCGATTGGAACGCGATCGAAAGACTGCTAAAAGGTGAAGATGATAACGTAGAAATGTGTGAGCATGTCTCTATCGATACAGTTGGCAGCATCTTGTACAGCGCAAATCCTGATGAGGTTGTCGTTACCATCGGCCTAGAAGATATCGTAGTGGTGCGTGATGGCGATGCCACTTTGATTGTGAAAAAGGATCGGACTCAAGAAATTAAGCAGGCGGTCAAAGCGCTAGGCAAAGAAGATAGATTTCAGCATTTGCTTTAGCCTCAGCCGACGCGATCGCCTTTGTTGATAAATGTGCCTGACAAAGAGCCAATTGCCTACTGTCACAGCTACGTGTCTATACGTCCTGATGGCTTTGTTAGTTTGTGGAAATACTTTAGTGTGACTGTTGAGCATGTCAACACGAGTCAATCGATATGAGTGAACCGAGGAAAGTATGGCGAGATTGTTGGCGGGCTAACGCAGCCGTTTTGCTAGGTGCTAGCGCTCTTTGGGTGAGCACGGGCCTATCGGTACGTGCCAATCGAGCGAGTGACGATGCCACTGCATTGAGGACTTACGCAATCACTCGCACTGAAGCGGCGAAGGCTCGGCTGGCAAACCATCGAGTTGTCTTAGATATCAGCGATCGCAAGGTCTATCTATACGACGGCAGTGAACTGATCAAGGGCTATCCGGTAGCGGTCGGTACACCTGAGACGCCAACGCCGACCGGAGAATTTGCCGTCACGCAGCTTGTCGTCAATCCGGTGTGGCAAAGTCCGTGGACTGGGGAAGTGCGATCGCCCGGTCCAAATAGCGCGCTAGGTCTGCGGTGGATTGGATTTACTAGCAATCGCGAAGGCGTCTTTGGCTTTCACGGTACGCCAACGGTGGAATCCATTGGTCATGCCACTTCTAACGGCTGCGTACGAATGCATAACGCCGATGTGGTCGAGCTATTTGCTCAAGTAGCGATTGGCACCACCGTTTCAGTCGTACCGTAGCTACTGCGAGTCATTAATACTGCTAGTGATCTACTTCGCGACCGTTATACAAATTCATCGAGCGCTCTACGCCTTTTCTCAAGCTTAGATCTACAGCATCGACTGCCATCGGAATTACGGCATCAACTACTTTTCTCTCTTCTGGGGCAAAGCGACCCAGAACGTGAGAAACCACAGCACCATCGCGATCGCCACTCTTATCCGCACTGCCAACCCCCACTCTCAATCGCGGAAATTCCTTAGTTCCCAAATGAGAAATAATCGACTTCATGCCGTTATGACCGCCCGCACTGCCTGAGAGCCGCATTCGCAGTCTGCCAGTCGGCAAGTCCATATCATCGTATATCACCAGCACAGCCGTCGGCTCTAGCTTATACCAGTCCAAAACAGCACGTACTGCCTGCCCAGACTTGTTCATATAGGTAGTTGGCTTTAGTAAAACGATCCGCTCTCCCGCGCTGCGAAATTCGCCTGTTGCACCTTGAAACCGTTTATTAGGTGCAAGCGAAACATCTGGAAAACTTTTCGCCAGGGCGTCAACAATTTCAAATCCGATATTGTGCCGTGTTCGATCGTACTTTGCACCCGGATTACCCAGTCCGACAATTAATCTAGGCACTACCAATGCCGGGGCGATGGTTGGCTGATCTTTTTGAGTACTTGGAGGTGTCCCTACCATCTTTTCTTTTGCTACTTGCTAGGCTGGCTGCGACTCGTCTACAGTTTCAGCCACTTTGGTTTCATCGGCTTCGCTCTTTTCATCGGCTTCGTTATTAGAGGCTTCAACGATCTCGGCCTCAGTCGGCTCGTCTTGACTGCTCGTTTGATTGCCTTTTGGAATGGCCGCTTCATCGACTGTCTGATTGGGCGTCTGATTAGGCGCACTAGCCTTCTTCTGTCCTTGAGAAATCGCCCGAGGCCCCTCTAGCGTTGCCTTCATAGGCTCTACTGTCTGCTCAATCCGCTCGGCCTCTTTCTTAAATTCAGTCTCAAATTCTTTCGTCGCGTCTTGAAATCCTTTCATGGCCTTACCGAGGCTACGGCCAATTTCCGGCAGCTTTTTAGGCCCAAATACCAGCAAGGCCACGATCATAATCAGGCCCATCTCAGGCAGGCCAATTCCAAAGATGTTCATTTCTTTTCGTCCAAAGCGTGTTCTATTGCCTGCTTCTATTATCTAAAGCTGTGAAGTATCTGAAGCTATCTAAAGCTGCAAAGGGGCGATGCATTACACACCTGCCCCTTGTTTAACAGTAGTACTGTTAGCCAGCTAATATCTGCAGCCAATCTTTGAAGCATGTGCAGCGAGTACCTCAGTTCAACTAGCAGTTCGACTAGCAGGCCAGCGGCAAACGCTGAGCTAGTTGCCGAGACTTCTCCAATCGACATCAACGTTGTTAATGATCAAAGAAGAATTGTATAGCTGAAGGATGATCAGCAAGAATACTAGGAACAGAACCATAAACACGCCCATTACCGGCGTTGTTCCCCATCCAGGAGAGACCTTACCGTATTCAGAGTTCAAGGGCTTTAGGAGGTTGCCCAACTTTGTGCGCTGTGCCATGGGGAGATCTGGAGGTAAACTTTACTTTATATTCTGTAATATCATAGAGGAAATCACGAAAAAAACTAAATGGAAAACTTAGATTCTGCAACAGTTCTTATTGTGTCCGTAGCGACGATCGTCTTTGCCTTCACTGCGTTTGCCGTATACACAGCGTTTGGTCCACCAGCCAAGCAGCTAAGTGATCCGTTCGAGGATCATGAAGACTAGACCAGCGAGGACTAGCTCAGTCTGGCTAGCTCAGCTTTAAAAGCCATGCTGAGCCGCTTGATTCTATGCTAGCTAAGCCTGTCAGCTCTATGCTAGAAGCGGGCAAAGTTGAGGCTGGCGCGGTAGTGCTCGCGCCATGACTTCGAGTTTGGCATCATTCTTCGTGCCAGAGAGTTGACTAGACCAAATTCCTTTGCCCGAACATAGCAGTGGGTGTTAAAATCGAGTGCTCTAATTAGTTCATATTCTTACACTGTTCGGCTAGGCCGTTATTACCCTGCAAATGATCAAGATTCGACTCAAGCGCTATGGAAAAAAGCGCGAAGTTAGCTACCGTATAGTCGCGATGCGAGCTCAAGACCGCCGTGATGGTCGTCCGTTAGAAGAGCTAGGCTTTTACAACCCTAGAACTGATGAGACTCGCCTAGAAGTCCCTGCGATTGTAAAGTGGCTCAAAGAAGGCGCTCAGCCGACTAGAACCGTTGCGGATATCTTGAGGAAGGCGAATGTATACGAGCAGCTTAGTAGCTAGCGATCGCTTCCTTGACGCTCGTGTTTTTGTGAGCCGACTGAACAGGCTCATTTTCGACTTGATATAGGTGAAAATATGGCTGATTACGAAGCGCTAGCGCGTTATCTGATGGAGCCTTTTCTGGACAAGCCAGAGGAGCTTAAGTTTCATATTGAATCTTTATCGGGTGGTAAGAAGCTTTGGCTAAGGGCTGCTTTTAACGAAGAAGAAGACAAAGGCCGGGTGTTTGGTCGAGGCGGTCGCAACATTAAGGCGATTCGTCAAACGATTATGGTGGCTGGCCAGCTTGAGGAAATGACAGTCAATCTCAGTGTCTTTGGTGAGCCTCAGCCCGAAAGGTCCGAGCGGGGCAGCGGTGGCGATCACAGTAGTAGAGGTCGTGGCGGTGGCCGAGGTCGTGGCAGCGGTGATAGAAAACCACCCCAACGAGCGAGTACGAATCCTGCGCCTCCAAAGAAAAAGCCTAAGCCTAGTGCTTAATTTGCCACACAGGTTTTTTCTAAAGTCGAAAATATGTGATCGAAAGCGTTAGGCTGAAGGTGCTTGCATCGTTTGGCTGTTGGCTTCTTTTCTTTTTGCGCTCTTTATCATTTCTTTAGCACTCAGTGTTTACTCGATGCTTAAGTGATGTTCACTCGATGTTTAAGTGCTAGCTGTTACAGACTGGCTACTTTTTAGGTTTCTACTACTAGCTGAATGGGAAGTTCTAGCTGAATGGGAAATTCTAGCTGAATGGGAAATTATAAACTCGGCCTGATGAGCCCTGAGAATGCGATCGCACTAGCAGGCCCTCGGGAAGAAAATATCAAACGGATTGCTCAGCAGACAGGGGCAGTCGTGGTGCTGCGAGGTAGTGAGCTCAACATTGCGGGCACCGAAAATCAGGTAAACCGGGTCAAGCGAATTGTAGAGACCCTAGAGCCTACCTGGAGTCAGGGACAGGCGATCGCTGTGACCGATGTGCTGACCGCCATCCACGCGCTAGATACTCATAGGGCCGAAGAGCTACAGTCGATTCAAAAAGACGTAGTCGCCACCACCCGTCGCGGCCAAATCATCCGTGCCAAGACCTTTCGTCAGCAGCAGTACATCAAAGCGCTACGAACTAGCGATCTGACCTTCTGTACGGGGCCAGCGGGTACCGGCAAAACCTTTCTCGCGGCCATGGTCGCTGTCAAGGCGCTGATGAATGAGGAATACGAACGGCTGATCTTGACTCGGCCTGCGGTAGAAGCCGGGGAGCGTCTAGGCTTCTTGCCAGGGGACTTGCAAGAAAAAGTGAATCCCTACCTGCGTCCCTTGTACGATGCCCTACACGAGCTGTTAGATCCTGAGCGCATTCCCCACCTGATGGAAAAAGGCGTGATTGAAGTGGCCCCACTGGCATACATGCGAGGGCGCACGCTGAGCAATGCATTCGTTATTTTGGACGAGGCGCAAAACACGACGCCCGCCCAGATGAAGATGGTGCTCACTCGCTTAGGCTTTCATTCGCGGATGGTCGTGACCGGCGACATCACCCAGACAGATTTGCCTCAATATCAGCAGTCAGGACTGGCAATGGCCGCTAAGATTCTCAAAGGTGTCGACGGTATCGAATTTTGTGAACTGACCAAAGCAGATGTCGTTCGTCATGCTTTGGTTCAGCGCATCGTTGCAGCGTACGAACAGTTCGAAGGAAAAGCGTAAAGATAGCGCTTTGAAAGACAGTGCTCTAATCGTTTTGGCCTGGCAGAAATCTAGCTTCAAACTTGTTTCTAGATAGCGATAAAAGTGAAATCTTCATAGCTACAGCGAAGTGACTAGCTATCGTATAGACCCATTTAAAGCAGCTGTATAGACATCCCTTTCTAAACTCCCCTTCCAGATTTAGAGACCAATTTAGATACATTTGAGCGTTCTTAGCCCATGGCAACTTTACACGGTAACTGGCTACCCGACCTTCAGCGGTTTTTCCTATGGGGTGAAACCTGGCGGAAGGCTGAGCCGACGCAGCTATCGATGCTCAGTACAGACGAGCAGCTAGCACTGCCTGTTCATCCCTATCAGCTATCGGCGGCGGAGCTAAAGGACAGTTTTCAAAAAAGTGACGAGCTTGATCTTTCATGGATGCAGGCTGAGCTAGGAACAGCTAAGGCGAGCAAGCGATCTCGATCGGGATCTGCGAAGACCACAAGCCGGAAAGCTAAGCTGGCAAGCAACTGGCTTTCTAGAGCAGTCGTATTACCGACGCTATTTAACAATTCACCGCTAGTAGACGCGCCGATAGACACTAAGTCCAAGAAATCGAAACAGGCCAAGCTGGAAGCCGTTGGACTTCTGCCGGTTCTATCTGCCGATTCTACAATCGCCCCTGCTTTGCACCCTTGGGAAGTCTCCGGTGGACTATTGCAGCCGACGATAACGGTGAAGCTTTTGACCGCGCTGCCTTTGGGCCATTCAGAAATGAGCGCTTTTGTTGGAGACGATCTGCGCTATTGGTCACATCTAGCGCGGTGGTGTCTAGATCTGCTGGCTAGAGGCAAGTTTGTGCCTGTAGTAGGGGGCGATAAGAAAGGAGCGATCGCCACCTGGCAGCTTTTACTCGATAGTGCCACTGACCAAACTCGACTCAAAGATTTTTGTGATCGCATCCCGCTCATCTGCCGCAGCTACCTAACCCCCACTCCAAAGAAAGCGTCTGCGCTCAAAATAGACCTGCCCAGTTCCAACGAATCACTGGTTCGTAGCTTTCTAGAAACCATCGTCGATGCCCAAGTTCGTAGTATTGCCAAGGACAACACCTTACAGAATGCCGCTCTCAGCAAAGATCTGCCCCTGCCCGAGTGGCTAGACGCGCTGGGCGCAGAAGATCCTCACTTTGAAAGCACCCCTGCGGGTGTCGTTCGACTCAACGATGCGATCAACACCTGGACCGCACCGCTGCAGAACCTAACCGATACAGTAGAAGGGTTTCGCACCTGCTTTCAGCTCGTGCCGCCAACCGCTGCTGATACGCAAGACTGGACCTTGCGCTACGGCTTGCAGGCGATTGACGATGATGACTACAAAGTAGATGCCAGCTTGATCTGGCAGCACCCTACCGATGAGTTTTCCTATCAAGGGCGAACGATAGACGCGCCCCAGGAAACGCTGCTAGGCGGCTTGGGCCGGGCGACTAGGCTTTATGAACCGATCAAACAAACGTTGGTTCAGCCCAGTCCAACTGAATGCGTGCTGGGTCCGATTGAAGCCTTTCAGTTTCTCAAAACGACCGTTTGGCGACTGCAAGACAGCGGCTTCGGCGTCATCTTGCCCGATAATCTAGTCGATCCAAGTAAGGTTGGCGCTAGCCGACTAGGACTACAGATCAGTGCTACGGCCCCGCCGAAGACTCAGCGGCTAGGGTTGCAGAGCCTGCTCAACTTCAAGTGGGAGCTGTCTGTCGGCGGTCAGGTTCTGAGCAAATCAGAATTTGACGAGCTGATTACGCAGGGAACACCGCTGGTTGAAATTAATGGCCAGTGGGTGGAGCTGCGTCCGCAAGATGTGCGAGCCGCTAAAGACTTCTTTGAGAAGCGTAAGGGCCAGACTAAGCTCTCGGTCGAGGAAGCGCTGCGAATTAGCACCGGCGACAATCAACTGATCGACAAGCTGCCAGTGGTGAAATTCGATGCCTCTGGCAAGCTAGATGAACTGATTTCTACCATGACGACTGGCAATCAAAGTCTAGAGCCGATGACGGAACCGGACGGCTTTGCTGGGCAGCTGCGTCCTTACCAAGCCAAAGGAGTTTCGTGGCTTTCATTCCTAGAGCAGTGGGGACTCGGCGCATGTCTGGCGGACGATATGGGCTTGGGTAAGACGGTTCAGCTGATTGCCTTTTTGCTGTATCTGAAGCAGGAGAAGGCGCTGGGTGGCCCTGTTTTGCTGGTATGTCCAACCTCTGTGTTGACAAACTGGCAGCGGGAGGTGAGTAAGTTTGCGCCGAATCAGGTGAAGACTTTGGTCTATCACGGCGACAAACGTCCGAAGGGGGCAGCGCTGGTAAAGGCCACACAGAAGCTAGATCTGGTGATCACGAGCTATACGCTGGTACAGCGAGATTTGAAAGACCTTAAGCGGGTCGAGTGGCGGGGGATGGTGCTCGATGAAGCGCAAAATATTAAGAATCCGACGGCAAAGCAGTCTGTGGCCGTACGAGAAATTGAAAGCGAGTTTCGCATTGCGCTAACCGGTACACCCGTTGAGAACCGGCTGTCTGAGCTGTGGGCAATTATGGACTTTCTCAATCCTGGCTATCTCGGCCCGCTGAATTTCTTTAAGCGGCGCTTTGCTACGCCGATTGAGAAATATGGGGATACGGATTCGCTAAAGACCTTGCGATCGCTGGTCCAGCCCTTCATCTTGCGCCGTCTAAAAACCGATCGCACCATCATTCAAGACTTACCCGAAAAACAAGAGATGACTGTCTTCTGTGGGCTCTCATCCGAGCAGGCCAGACTCTATCAAAAGCTGGTAGACAGTACGCTAGGCGAAATTGATGAAGCGACAGGCGTACAGCGACGCGGCATGATTTTAGGGCTCCTAGTCAAGCTCAAGCAGATTTGTAACCATCCGGCGCAGTTCTTGCAGCAAGATAGCCTAGGTAAAGCTAGACGTTCAGGCAAACTGCAGCGTTTAGATGAGATGTTAGAAGAAGTGGTGGCAGAAGGCGATCGCGCCCTGATCTTTACCCAGTTCGCCGAGTGGGGCAAACTTCTCAGCAGCCATTTAGAACACCGCCTTGGCACCGAATCGCTCTTCCTCTACGGCAGTACCTCCAAAAATAAGCGCGAAGAAATGGTCGATCGCTTCCAGCTCGATCCCAATGGGCCCAAAATCTTCATCCTCTCACTCAAAGCCGGCGGCGTCGGCCTTAATCTCACCCGCGCCAACCATGTCTTTCACTTTGATCGCTGGTGGAACCCCGCCGTCGAGAACCAAGCCACCGACCGGGCCTTCCGCATCGGCCAAACCAAAAACGTTCAGGTTCACAAATTTGTCTGTACTGGCACCTTAGAAGAACGCATCAACGACATGATCAATAGCAAAAAGGCGCTGGCCGAGCAAGTTGTCGGTGCAGGCGAACAGTGGCTGACAGAGCTAGACACTGACCAACTACGTAATTTACTGCTATTAGATCGCGACGCGGTAATCGACGAGAGCTAGCAAGGACGGAACATAGTAAAACAGATGGCTGTATTGAAATCTTTGGACACGGTTGCAAATATCAACCCTATTCCTATAGAGCCTGTACCGGATGCATTCGTTACAGGCTCGTCACTTGGCCCGTTGTGACATAGAGCTTTCAGCCTGAAAGATGTACCTCAGCCAAGTAACAAAAACTATAGAACGGTTAACTCTAGTCGAGCCAGAGTATCAGTCAATATCCTGTTTACCTACCGGTCAAGTAGGAACCATCGTCGCGATCTACGAGGGAGAGAGTCCTCAATATCTGGTTGAGTTCGCAGATCTACAAGGCCGTGAATATGCGATGGCCGTGCTAGAGAACAGTGAAGTCCTAGCAATACATTACGAACTCAGTACAGCAAGCTAAATCCGATCGAACGGTTATATCAACGTCTGTATCAACGCCACGCTAGAATCTATCGCCATCTGCTGGTGATACCTGGCTAATTCAGCAGCGTCGCGAACCTTTGCCAGAGCGTCTGCCACAACCGCCGCACCTGAACCCTTGTGAGCCTGCTGTGTCAGCGTTTGTTTCCAAATGCGACTGCCCGGCTGGGCGTGAAATAGGTGCAGCATGTGGCGAGTAATGCTGTGCAACCTAGCACCTCGATGGTGAGTGTGATAGTCGATATAGGGGAGCATTGACTCTACCACCTGATATCGTGTCTGCGGTTTAGCCACTTCACCAAAGATCTCCTGGTCAGCTTTTTCAAACAGAAAGGGAGTGTCGTAGGCGGCTCTACCAATCATGACTGCATCGACCGCTTGTAGCTGGGTTTTGGCTTGCTCCAACGTTTTGAAACCGCCATTGATCTCTATTTGCAACTGAGGAAAGTCTTGCTTTAATCGATGCACGTCTACGTAGCGCAGCGGTGGAATATTGCGATTATCTTTTGGACTGAGCCCCTGTAGCCACGCTTTGCGAGCATGAACGCTAAATCGACGACAGCCAGTAGAGGCAACCACTGTGACAAAGTTGGCCATATCTTCATAGCTGTCTAGATCGTCGATCCCAATCCGGTGCTTGACGCTCACTGGCAGCGGTGAGGCTGCCATCATTGTCGCCACGCAGTCGGCTACCCGCTGCGGTTGAGCCATCAGGCAGGCCCCGAAGTTACCGCTTTGAACGCGATCGCTTGGACACCCCACGTTCAAATTAATTTCGCTATAGCCAAACTCAGCCGCTCGCCGCGCACAGTTAGCGAGCAGGGTTGGATCGTCACCACCGACTTGCAGCACCAGCGGCTTTTCGTCCGGGGTAAAGCCAATCAGCCGATCGAGATCGCCGTGGTAGATCGCCTGCGCGTTGATCATTTCGGTGTAGAGCAGCGTCCGCCGAGTGATCTGTCGCATGAAAAAGCGATAGTGGCGATCGGTACGATCCATCATTGGAGCGATACTTAGGGGAAGCATACTCGGGGGAAGCATGGGAGTTACAGAATTACTTTCCATCTATAAAGTCTAGCGCCCGCTGCGGTTGGCCCCACAAGACCTGCTCATGCTTGTAGATAACCATGCCAGGCAGCGCGCCTTTTGGCTTGTATACGTTTTTAGGCTCGGTATAGACCACGGGCACCTGATCCGATTGGCGAGCCCGGCTGTAGTAGGCAGCAAGGCTAGCGGCTAGCTGTAGGGTTTTATCGGTAGGGACTTCACCTGCGTCTAAGCGCAATAGGACGTGGCTTCCTGGAATTTCTTGGGCGTGAAACCAGAGGTCATAGTCGCTGGCTTGCTTGAAGGTAAGCTGTTCGTTTTGACTATTGTTGCGACCAATGAGAATTTCGAGCCCTTGAGGAACGGTGTAGCGACGGAAATCTATGGTGTCTTTTTCTTTGCGGCGGTTCCTAGATTGGGCGGCTTGAGTGGATTGCGATCGCCCGCTCGTATCTCGCAAATATCCCTGGGCTATCAGCTCTAGCTGAGTTTCTTTCAGAGCTGCTAAATCAGCCTCGCTCTGGTAAGCAGGCACTTGCAGTAAGCTGTCTTCTACCTGATCTAGATAATTGATTTCAGCCTTTACTTCAGCCAATAGCGGCATCACCGCACTCCGCGCTCGCTTTAGCTTTTGATGCTGCTTATACATCACCTGCGCGTTCTGCACTGCGTTCTTCTCAGGGTTGAGCGAGATTACCACTGGCTGGCCAGACTCAAAGTCAGTCAGCTCAATTTTGGTCATACCCACCTGCCATTCAGATAGATGCGCCATCAGCAGATCGGCCAGTCGGCGATAGTCTTCTGCCTGGTCAGACTGCTGTAGCCGGGTGGTAAACGTGTTGGCTTTTTGCCTAAGTTTTGCCAATCGCGTCTTGAGCGTTTGACTGAGCTGATGGTGCAGTCGGCGAAACTCTTCTTGGTTGAACTGATAGCGATAATAGTCGTCTAGCAGCGTTTGTTCATTTTTGACAGGATTTAGAACGACTTGGCCGCTTTTTACTGATTCACTTTCTACCAATAAATCCGATAGAACCGTGTAGCTGGCTTTGCCTGTAGTGGCGTCTATGGCGGCTGAAGAGAATGTTTCGGTAGATAGGCAGTCCAGCCAACGTTGCCACGCCTGAAATAGACGCTGCCAGTGGTCTTCTGTGAGTTCATCAGTCCTGATATCAACAGAGAGATCGGCGGACCAAATTAGCTGGGTGGCCACCGATGAGCTGACGCCGCTAGAGGCTTTGACCAGCATCTTTTTGAGTTTGCCAGGAATCAGAGAGATGCGATCGCGCCAATCCTCAAATCCTTCCGAAGGCGAAGGCAGCTTGCCTCGAATCGCTGGCGGATGCACATAGGGGCGACCAGTTTGAATTGGTCTGACGCTAGATTGCTGCTCGCTGACCTGATGAGCGGCAGTCACAATCAAGTTATCTGCGGCAGTCAGGATTACATTGCTGTACTTGCCCATGATTTCTACGTAGAGATGCCACAGTGCTGGCTCGTCAGGACGCCGCGCAAACTGTAGATCCAATACCCTTTCCCAAGGCGATAAGACATCGATCGCGATCAGCGCTAATCCGCCGATCTGGTGCTTTAGCTGCTGAGAGAATGTAAAGGTGTCTGGCTGTTTGGGCGGTGGTGATGCCATGTGAATGCGCGCTGCCTGTGGATGCCAGGAAATCGCTAGCCAGCCCTTCGCTTCAATGGTTCGAAGGGCAATGAACAGCGTGTATCGATCGCGTTGATAGACCTGCTCACAGCGAGCGGGCAGCCAGTGGGTACGCAAACCAGCACTGGCTGCCAATAAGGTCGTGTAGTCAACTGGCTGCACAAAGCACCTCGTCAGAGCGTTATTAAAGTATTAAAAGTGAAGACAAATCGCAAAGGAAAAGCCGGCTATAGATCAAAAGTCGGCAAGAAAGACACTGTTTGGGTTAGAAGCATGCCTGTTTTAGGTCATTCAAAACTATCGACTAGATGCGATGATAGAGTTTCAAAGCAGTCAGCTTCAACTAATTTTTTAGCTAAAGTTGATAGATAGCTACTGACAGCAGCTTGTAGTGACTCGAGATCTGAATCGCTTTAGTGTCACTGCATGCATCCTCCATGTACGCACCTTCTAGCTGCCGATATCAATAGCAGAATCTCCCAGCTACAGCACCATCTACCAACCACGCGCCCAAAAATCAAAACTGGCCGAAATCAAAACTAAAAGCATCCAGCTACTTGATCTCAACAAAAGACACTGTTCAGCTCTTGGCTAGATCCTCAAAGCACGATGGACCGGGCTCACTGTAATCTTGCCTACTACAATCTTATAGAGACATGCAGCTTATTAACATCGGGTTTGGAAACATCGTTTCTGCAAACCGAATTGTCGCTATCGTTAGCTCAGAATCAGCCCCGATCAAACGGATTATCTCCGACGCACGCGATCGCCAGCAGTTGGTCGATGCCACCTACGGCAGACGCACCAGGGCTGTTATCATCACGGATTCTGACCACGTTATCCTTTCGGCCATGCAGCCAGAAACCGTTGCCAACCGATTTGTCAGCCCCAGAGAAGCCATTAGCAAGGAAGCAATATAACAGGGAAACAATATGGAACCTAGTGTAGAACCTCTAGTAGAAGTACTGTGAGTTCAGAACCTGACACGCTATGGTTGAGAGAGGTTCGTTACATATCGCAATTCCTGCCGCATCGAATGAGTACCGCCGCCCGTCCTGCCCAAGTTGATAAACTCGTCAAACGCTTTGCTAGAATCAACGACCCCAAACGCCGATATGAGCAGCTACTTTGGTATGCCAAGAAATTAGCAGCCTTTCCAGCCGAAGAAAAAACTGCTGAGAACAAGGTACCAGGGTGCGTTTCACAGGTATACGTCACCGCTAGTCTTGACCAAGATGGGGTCAGCTTTCAAGGCGATTCGGACGCGCAGATCACGAAAGGGCTACTAGCAATGCTAATCATCGCCTTGGATGGTCTCTCACCGACAGAGATTGTCAAGCTATCCCCGGATTTCATCAAAGAGACCCAGTTAGATGTCAGTCTCACACCGTCTCGGGCTAATGGCTTCTACAACATCTTCAAAATGATGCAGCAAAAAGCACTGTCCTTAACCGGATCTGACACCAGCGAAGGCTAACTAAGCAGGCTACTGCTAACTGCTAATTGAGCGCCGATTAAGTACTGATTGAGCCAATCGGTTCACGAGCGCTACATTCACGAGCGCTACAGGTGAATGCCGCACTCTGTCTTGTCAGATCCCCGCCAGCGCCCTGCTCGCTCGTCTTCACCGGCTACCGTGCGAGTCGTTAGCGGCTGATCGCCAATACTGGTATAGCCCTGATCGTGCAGTGGGTTGTACATCACGTCATGCTTGAAGACATAGGCCCAGAGGTCTTTGTGCGTCCAGCGAGCTAGCGGATTGATCTTTAACCTGCCTTGGTCATCCCGCTCGAAAATAGGAAGATCTTTACGCGCTTCAGACTGATCGCGCCGTCGTCCGGTAATCCAAGCGATCGCACCTAGATCGCCCAAAGCTCTTTGTAACGGCTCTACTTTTGTGAGTTCATAGAACCTATCAATATCGGTATCCCATAGCTTTTCGCCATAGCGAGCAGCGAAAGACGCTTGGGAATGGGCACCAATAGCCGTGTAGGTATGCAGATCTAAGTGATAGTGGGCTTGCGCCTGGCGAGCAGTATCTAGGGTTTCGGGAAACAGATGCAGCGTATCTAGAAAGATAACGGGCACCGGATGATTGAGCTCTTCGTAGAGCATGTGGGAAATAGCTAGAAAGCTAAAAGAGGTGGTTTGCACTAACCCTTTTGGGATATGCGTTATGCACCAGTTCAAAATTTCTTGTGGCGACGCCTGGGCAAATCGCTGGTTGAGCAAGTCTAGATCTAGCTGCTGCACAAACTGCCTGGGATTGCAGGCGGCTACCGCATCAATGGCGGATAAGTCGTTGACAGATAAATCTTTTACAGATAAGTCTTTTGCGCTCAGATTTTCGGCAGGTAGATTATTAGCTGGCAGACTGCTAGCAGATAAATTATCTAGATTGCTCACAGATGCCTCTGTACACTGAACCATATCGTTCACCACCAAATCTAATCGTGGTTGTTCCAAATGTTCTCCACAATCCTACCTCAAGAAACACCCGTATTCCGATCGGAATACCGGCCATTATTTTTCTTGGCCTATTTCTCAGACTTTGATGTCCAGTTGCCTAGCAATCAAACGACAATAGAAACTGCCCACTCATAGAAATCAATAGAAATAGACAATCGGTCTCTTCGCCAGCTTATGAAAACGCTCATTCTGTACAGCAAACCCGGATGTCATCTTTGCGAAGGACTTCAGGAAAAATTAGAAGAGCTGCCCGTTCGTCTAGAGATTAGAGACATCACCCAAAACCAGAGCTGGTTTCAAAAGTATCAGTACGAAATCCCGGTTCTTTGCTATGCCGACCATGCCGAAACGTCGGCTGTCGCCACAGAGCATCCCTTACCTCGCCTTTCTCCACGGGCATCGACCGCGCAAGTCGCAAAAACGATACAGACGCATATTGGCCCGTTTGAGGCATAATTTCAGCATCAATTTTGGCGTAGGGGATATTTTGTGATGCTGCTAAGAGATCTTTTTACCGGACTAGAAGCGTCGGGGCTAGAAGATTTTCAAATTCCTGAGCCGATCGCCGATCATCCTAACTGGTCAAAAGCAGTCACTGGCCTATCGACCAATTCCCAGGCGATCAAACCTGGCATGGTGTTTGTTGGCATGCCTGGGACCAGGGTAGATGGCGGAGAGTTTTGGCAGAGTGCGATCGACAAAGGCGCGATCGCAGCGTTAGTTTCTCCGTCCGCTCTGGACAGCAAGCCCAACCCCGACGGCGCACTAGTTCTAACCACCAGCGAGATTGCTAGAAACTGCGCCGAACTGGCCGCGACCTTCTACGCTCAGCCAGCTAAGGCCATGAACCTAGTCGGCGTCACAGGCACCAACGGCAAAACAACGACGACTCATCTAATCGAATACTTCCTTAATCAGGCTCAGCAGAAAACTGCCATTCTCGGTACGCTCTACACCCGCTGGCCCGGCTACGAGAAAGTCGCTGTTCACACGACGCCTTTCTCTATTGACTTGCAAGCAGAACTTGCCAGCGCCCGGCAGGCCGACTGCCAAAATGTCGTCATGGAGGTCAGCTCTCACGCCCTCGCGCAAGAAAGAACCTGGGGCATCCCTTTTGAAGTCGCTGTTTTCACCAACCTGACGCAGGATCACCTCGACTATCACAAAGATTTCAATGACTATTTCGAGGCAAAGGCGCTGTTGTTCAGCGGTGACTATCTAAAAGCGCGCGCCATCATCAATCAAAAAGATCCCTACGGACAAAAGTTGATTGAGCGAGTGGGCAAAGATCGGGCTTTAACCTATGACATCACCGATAGTAGCGCCGATCTCTACACGTCCGGTCTTGAGTACAGCCCTACTGGCGTTAGCGGCACTCTCCATACCTCCGCAGGAGACGCTAGCTTTACCTCACCGCTGGTTGGTCAGTTCAACCTCGAAAATCTGTTAGCCGCAGTCGGCGCGGCGCTGCATCTGGGCGTATCGCTAGACCAGATTGTAACGGCACTCCCACAGTTTACGGGCGTGCCCGGACGCATGGAGCGAGTGCAGATCTTAACAGCAGATATGCCAGAGCAAGACATCGCAGAGCAAAACGGGTCAGAGCAAGATATCAGCGTGATTGTAGACTACGCCCATACGCCCGACAGCTTAGAAAATGCGCTGAAGGCGGCTAGACCCTTTGTTAATGGGCGGCTGATCTGCGTGTTTGGCTGCGGGGGAGATCGTGATCGCACCAAAAGACCCAAGATGGGTCGCATTGCCTACGAGCAGTCAGATCTAGCAATCGTGACCTCTGACAACCCGCGCACAGAATCACCTGAACAGATATTGAAAGACGTGGTGGCTGGCATCGATGGCCCGCTAGATGAAAAGCAAGTGATTGGCGATCGCGCCGCCGCTATTCGTAGCGCTATCTTGAGTGCTCAGCCGGGTGATGGCATCGTCATCGCCGGCAAAGGTCATGAAGACTACCAAATTCTAGGAACCGAAAAAATTCATTTTGACGATAGAGAGCACGCTAGGGCAGCGCTTGAAGAGCGGCTACGGACACGCTAACAGACACACTAAGCGCGAAACTGCGGAACCGATCGCGAAAATCATTTGGCAAGTGGGCATATTCGAGTAGATAAACTCAACCCACCGTCTGGTGTCTTCCTATAAGAGCAAGATTGGTTAATAGGTTTTTATGGAACAACCCACATTTCGCAAGATCTTATCTCGCAAGATCTCATAGCGCTTTGCCAACTTCGATATATGTCAGCATCGGGTGCATTCTCTTAGAGAAGAGGATGCGTTCCAACGCCTAGACGATGCTTTTAATAATAGGCACACCGCTACCAGTGATCGAAGCTACAGATACATCAGGTCGCCGCCTCACGACTTCTGGTTTGGTACTTTCGCATCTATCCCAATCAGCACTCAGGGTCTTCTGACCGGGTATTCACAAATAGATATGCTATGTCGTCACTGTCTTTATTAGCTCGCACGGTCAATCTACCATCTTCGCCCGAAGCAATCGCCGTTGATCCTAAAGGCTTTAAAGCCGCGCTCCAGTCTTTCATCCAATTCTTAATTGTCCATCAGGTTCGTGCCACCTTATGGCTGAAACTACCGAAAGACGACGCTTGGTGGCAAGATATCTGGCAATACGCTCAGCAGGCAGCCGGCTGTACCATCTATAGCCTAGGCGAGCAAACAGGCGATCCGCCTGACACCTTGGCCGCTAGCTTGCGACCTATTCCTATCGAGCAAACCGTAGAACTAAAGCGTGAATATCTATGCTTGGCTGTTTGTGACCAGTTTGTAGGCTCTCTTGTCGCAGCTAGGATGCCACCAGGCACCGCCGTTCTCGACAAGCGAACGCTACGGCTATATGGATCGACCTCACTTAGTACAATTGCAGCTCTATCCGCGAATATAAAAGCGATTATTGAAAGTAACTTATCTGTTCCACCGTCAGTATCAGGCCCAGAATCGAGCCCAGAATCAAGCCCAGACACAGCCTTAAACCCGTCGCCTGAAAGTACTAGCGAAAAGGACATCGCTGGCGCGGCGGCGCTTAGCCAATGGGAGCGCTACTTTCCAGAGACACTTTGGACTCAAGGGCCTTTGCCACTATCCGAAGCTTTTTTGACCTGGCAGATGCAGCACCAGGAAGATCTGCGATCGCAGATCAATGAAAGTCGCGGTCTCCACTCGGATAAAGGCAAAGATAAGGCCGATTCGGCTTCTAGAGAGTCTTGCAGGACGGCTCAAAGTATCAACGCCGACTTTCTCAGACAGGCAAGAGAAGAGCTGCAATCACCGTTGACTACCATCAAAACAGCCCTAACGCTCCTTAGTTCACCTACACTCAAGCTGACTCAGCGGCAGCGCTACCGAGAGATGATTGTCGCTCAGTGCGATCGCCAAACCAATCTTGTCAATGGCATCATAGAACTTCTACAGCTCCAGACCACTCCCAGCCCACAACCCCAACCCATTAGCCTAAGTGAACTGCTGCCGGGTATTGTTAGCATCTATCAACCCATCGCTCAAGAGCGAAACATCATGCTGGCTTATACCGTTCCCGATCAGCTTGCCACTGTTTTGGGCGTAGAGGCCGAACTCAAGCAGGTGGTCGTTCACCTGATCAAAAACAGCATCCAAAGAACCGCTAAAGGGGGTCGAGTCTGGGTTAGTGCAGTCCCTGAAGCAGAGGACTTCATCGTTCTTACTGTCCAAGATTCAGGTAGTCATATTCCCAAAGTCGAAATAAACCGGCTGTTCGAGGCTTTTCATCCGTCGGCTGAGCACGGCACAGCGAACCTAGATCTAACGCTGGTACAGCAGCTAGTGCAAAGAATAGGGGGGGGGATCTTGGTAGAGAGCCCACTAGACCAAGACACCCTTTTCAAAGTTCGACTTCCCATCCAACAGCCGCCTACAGCGCAGCTAGTTTCTTCTAAATCGGCACCGGCTGCAGATCGCGCTGTAGAAAACGACCTCGGCTCGACTAGAACCACTGCTCGAGAACTGCATAGCGAGCAAGTACCCGCTGGCGTCTCATCAGCGACTTCCTAGCGTTTCTGAGAATTCTTTGGACGTTTTTTCGGACGTTCTTTGGACATATAGGCTAAGTCGCTTCATCTTCACCCACTAGGGTTTCGATCAGCAACGCCGCTTGCTTTTGCTTTTCTTGAAGGAAGCGATCGCACTGCTGCAGTGCGCCTACGGCTTCAGAAAACTGATCGAACACCTCAGCTAAGGGAAGATCGCCGCCTTCTAGCTGTTGAGTAATCGCCTCAATGCGAATCAGTGTCTCTTCGTAGTTCCAATCATCGGGGAGAGGAGGTGTCTTCTTGGGGCGGGGCATAGAAGCTAGAGCGTAGGGAATAGGGGGCGTAGAGGATGACTGAACGTTGAATTAGGTCAAGTCAGCCGTTTTCTATTTAGAGCAGACGGTCAAGAGTAGGCGGTCAATAAGAGCAGGCGGCCAAAAACAGTCTAGCTACTTGTTAGCAGTCACCGTCGCGGTGACTTTGCCTTTACCAAGCTGAATTTCCAGCGCAGTGCCAGGGGGTAGCTGATCGGCATTCGTGGCAATTTGACCCTCTTTTTTGACCAGCGCATACCCTCGCTTCAAAACAGATTGTGGATCTAGCGTCGCGAGTTTTTCCTGAAAAAGTTGGTGCCGATATTGGTGCTGCTGCAATCGTTGAGTCATGGCTGATATCAGCTGCTGCTTTTGCCATATCAATGATTTCTGGTGCTGGGTTAGCTGACGGTCTACCCGCTGACGCTGAAGTCTCGCTTCTAATGACTGTACCTGCGTTTGGGCAAGCTGTAGCCGCTTGGCCATCACGCTCCCGACTCGCTGTAGATAATTCACCTGCTCTTGATATAGCTCATCTAGGCTAGGCGCAATCTGTTCAGCAGCGGCAGTTGGGGTATGAGCACAGACGTCTGCCACGAGATCGGCTAGCGACTCGTCTCGCTGATGGCCGATCCCAGTAATTACAGGAATAGGTGAAGTCGCGATCGCCATCACCACCCGTTCATCATCAAAGCAAGCCAGATCTTCGACCGCGCCTCCACCTCTTGCTAGTAACAGCACATCGGCCCGGCCATCTCTGGCCGCTCGGGCGATCGCCGCTGCAATCGAAGCTGGAGCCTGCGGACCCTGTACTGTGGCCGGAGAGAGCAGTACCTTCAGTCCAGGGCTGCGCTGTTCCAAGGTTCGTTTAATATCTCCCCACGCCGCTGCTTGACGAGAAGTCACGACCGCCAGTGTCTGAGGATAGGCAGGTAAGAGGCGCTTTCGATCTAGATCAAACAGTCCTTCTGCGGCGAGACGTGCCTTCAGCCGACGGTAGCGCAGCGCTTGCAAGCCTTCTCCGGCAGGCAGCACTTGCCACACTGTGAGCTGATAGGTGCCGCGCTTTGGATACAGCCGAATCTGCCCTAAAACAGTCACCTGCTCGCCGACCTTTGGCAGGGTAGCGAGGCGAGGTAGCTGCGACTTCCACACCACACAGTTGATTGCAGCCGACCCATCCGGTTCTTGCAGCGTAAAAAAACAGCCCTGACGGTGGCTGTTGGCACTAGACACTTCTCCGACTACCCATAGTTTGCGTAGCTGAGCATCTTCTTCTAGTAACAGCTTCAGATAGTCGGTCAGACCTGCTACGCCGATAGCTAGCTCAGTTGTCATATCAGCAAGTTGATCCGCTTGATCCACGATGTCTTCCACTCCCTACAGTCCCTTTTACAAGACCTTTCCTTTCCTGTGTTGATCAGCGCACAGGATTTCATCAATGCACAGGACGCTGCTGTCTGCCAGAGACCTTCGCTGAGAGACGTTATCGACTAGGGGCTGCTCACAGAATATAGCTTTTACTACTAGACAGCATCAAACAAATCAGATACATATTAGTACATGCGTTTTACATCGGCTCTCAAACTTTTCTTTCTTTAGACTCCTATGGCTTACCTTCTCAACGGACGAGCAACGCCAGCTACAGCAGATATTGCAGAACGAAAGCGGGTACTGGGCAGCGTGGTAGCTCAAATTGAGCGGAGTTGGGGCCAGGGCTCAATCATGCGACTAGGTCAGACCTGTAACCTACAGGTAGAAAGAATTTCAACAGGCGCGTTGACCTTGGATATAGCTTTAGGCGGTGGCCTGCCAAAAGGACGGGTAATCGAGATATTCGGACCAGAAAGTGCCGGAAAAACTACGTTGGCTTTGCATGCGATCGCATCTATTCAGTCTCAGGGGGGCACGGCTGCGTTTATCGATGCCGAACACGCTCTAGATCCTAGCTATGCTGCCGCCATCGGCGTCGACACCAGCACCTTACTAGTCGCTCAGCCCGACAGTGGAGAAATGGCTTTAGAAATCACCGACCGGCTGGTTCGATCCTCGGCAGTAGACATTGTTGCTATTGATTCTGTAGCAGCCCTAGTTCCTCGCGCCGAAATTGAAGGAGAGATGGGCGATCGCTCTGTAGGCTTACAGGCGAGGCTAATGAGCCAGGCGCTCAGAAAAATTACTGGCAGTATCGGTAAATCTGGCTGTACCGTCATCTTCCTTAACCAGCTAAGACAAAAGATCGGCGTCCTCTATGGCAGCCCAGAGGTGACCACAGGTGGCAACGCTCTGAAATTCTACGCCTCTGTTCGATTAGACATTCGCCGAGTCCAAGCACTTAGAAAAGGCAATGACAACTTCGGTATGCGGGTTAGGGTCAACGCCGTCAAAAACAAAGTCGCGCCACCGTGTCGAGTCGCAGAATTCGATATTTTATTCGGCAATGGGATATCAAAAGCAGGCTGTATCTTCGACTTAGCACAACAAGCGGGCGTCATCGACCGTCAGGGCACCTGGTATTGCTATCAGGGGGAAACCCTTGCTCAAGGCCGAGACAATACCGTCCATTATCTAATGCAGCATTACGCCCTAGCTCAGTCTATAGAAAGCGCGGTCCGCGACAGAATCGTCCTTACTTGACTGGCTTCCATCTGATTGTACTGTGTACCGCTCGATTAGATAAAGTGAAGCCAGTAGTTGAATACAGCGTTAATCACAAAAAAAGTCTAGGTCGCTGGCCTAGACTTTACGGTAATATTTCTGGGGAAAGTGCTTTGTAAGCTGTCTATAAACAGGCTATTTAGATAATTGGATAGCCAATAATTAGGCAACTGACTGAGTAATCGATTACCAAAGCCTAACTGAAGCCAATTACTAAGCAACAGCTTCGCACTCAGCCGGACTAACCTGATATTTGATCAAGTTTGCTAGCTCCTGAAGCTGATTAATAGCCTCAGCACCTTCTAACTTCATCAGCTCTCGATCGTCACGCATCTCTGTCCAGGTGATTCCATAGTCAGAGACTAGAAATCTAATCAAATGATCCCCACCTAGGCTTACCATGAAGGAAGCGCTGTTTAGCTCATCTCCACATGTATAGCAAGAAGCTAGGTATCCTCTTTTCTCTAGCACCAACGCCATTGCCTTCAAGTTCAATACAAGATCTTGAACAAACTGACGGTGCTGATCTGCAAGTCTGACAAACATTGACTGTCTCCTACACCACTATATAATCTTACACGGTCTGTTTAATACTTTTTTAATGTTTTGAGAGGATAGGCTTGATTAGCGATACTTTGACAAGGGCCATCTAGGCTATTCAGGTGTTTCGGGCGTCAAATGGATTTCGTAGCTGTCGAAATCACTCGATTAAGCCTGCCTAATCCAAACCTAAAACTATCAAACGCCGGGCCAGCGTTTTAAGATATGTTAACTCCTAGCGCCTGTATCCTAGTTCAAAATGACAATTTCTGCAGAGAGCTCTTCAAATATCCATCGAAGGACATACGTAATAGCACGCTGTAAAAGCTGTTACTTCGTTCTAACGCAATTGCGTCAGATTGATGGGAATAGAGCAGAGGGGATCAAAAAAAATGACAAAACTTGACAAGCACATCTTACTTGTCTATGGCAAGTAAGGAAAACTTTGGTAGACGTCTATAGTAACAATATAGTTATAGCGCTAGGGGTCAAACTCACAAGCCACAGGCAGTGGCGGCTATCCGAAAGGCTGCCGTCCGAAAGGCTGCTGTCTACGCGCACCCTATACACGCCTCATTACACGACTTGATACAGGTGACTAGTTCGTCAGCGTCCACCAGCCAAAGCCTGGGCCAATAAAGCGAATCGTCAGCCAAGCAGCAACCATTAATATGATGCCTGCCCACGCCCCTCGGCTAGACCAAGTGACAAACTTAGCGGCAGTTTCTTTACTGATCGGGATGCCACGCATAACCGGTTCAGGCTGGCCGTATTTTTCGCCTAGTTCTTCTCTGCGGCGTCTGGATTCTCCCATGGGTCTACCGGATTCTACTCGCTAGTAGTGACTTTGGGTTTATCATAGCGGCCCTGATTACTGAACCTCTGTTGGGGCGGGCTAAATTATTATTTGTTTAGAGAGCCGACAAGAGCTAGGAGAAAACCACAGCTTTCGAGATTCCAGCAGAACCAGGTTCAAAGCAGAGGTTCAACACCGGTCTGCATAAGGTGCAAACCAGCCAACATCAAGGTAGCTGCTGCGAGCAGCAGGACTGAGCGCGGCTAGAAGCTGTCTGCCATAGCTACGATGGTTAATTCGGTTATCGAGGATGGCAACTACGCCGCTGACAGGGCTATCGGGAAAGTTATGTTCTGAAAAAGCGCTGCCCAGGCTGTATCCAGAGGAGCTGTAGCTGTTTGGAGAATCATCTAGGTGGTGGTTCTCTGGGCGATGATGCGATCTATTCTTAGTAGAATTTATCTTAGTAGAATTTAACGATCGCACCGGGGCGATCGCGTGCTGTAGCATACTCAGCGCTTCAGGGAGAAGATAGGCTTTGAACCAGTCTTGCTGTCGTCGCTTGTACATAGCAACTCGCCCAGCTACCAGCGGATTTTCTAGAGAGGGAATCGGCAGCGTTGTAATAATCATTAGGCTTGGCGTTGTGAACTGTGACTGGTGCGATCGCCAGTACTCCCAGCCCGTGATCAACACCCCTTGGCGACTGTCTACCCCAGATTCGACCTGCACTCTAGAGCCAAACTCAGCGGCTAGTACAGACGCAAACTGCGCCCTCAAAGGCACATCACCCACAATGATCACGGTAGGACCAGCGTTGAGAGGATCAGCTTGGGGGCTTTCATCCATCATCTGCTTAGCACCTAGCAATCGTCTGATTTCTTCTAGCGCAGCGGCCTTGAAGTGGCTGGTATTTGGCATAGGTAGGCGGTCAGGCAGATAGAGCTGTATCAGATCGTTGTGCCGATCTGGGCCAAAACGCAGACAGGTCATGTCTCCTAGACCTAAGCGGTCACGATATCGCACGGCCTGAGCATCCATATCTAGGGCCGCACCTACCAAGACCACCGGCTGTCGCTGCCAAACGGGAACTAGCGTGCAATCAATATCAGTAGGGCAGCAGCAGAGTGCAAAGCTACCAAGCTCACGGTTCATCTGAGCCCAGGCCAATTGACCAGGCTGGTCGAGCTGCTGCCAGAAAGCCCGCCAGGCCGTAGGCATCTGAGCGCCTTCTCCATAAGCCATCACTCCATAGGCCATCAACAGCTCGCGGAGTTCATTCAATAGCGTCCGCTCGGGAACATCTATCAGGTGGCAGCTGTATGGATTCGCCGGATGTTGAAGAATAGTGTGAGTCAGTCGCACACGCAGATCGAGAATCCGCTCGCGATCAGCTGGATAGGCAAGCATCAGCGACTCCCACGCTTGAGGCGGTAGGGTCGTGCTCAGTTCTGTCCTAATCCACTTTTCTAGATCGCTAGCACCATCAATAATTGTGGGAATACCGTCAGGGAAGCGACCGGTGGTCTTTGCTGAGAACGCCGCAGAAGAGGGTTTAGAACCAGAGGCTTCAAGACTAAAGGCTTCAGGACTAGACATCTTAGAGCCAGAGAGGCGATCGCGCAGCCACCCTTCAGCCGAGGTTACCAGCAGCCCTCTAAACGAGTCCTCTGGCCATCTATCCCCCGTTTGTACAGGCTTAACGACAGGTAGCCGCCGCTGTAGGTCAGGAATATCTTGCTGCAACACTAGCTCTAGAAGTCTGTCAGGAAGTGCTAATATCGCAGGCTCAGGCCATAGCAGCGCTGCAATCAGGTAGCTCAGCCGGTGGGTCCCTTGGTAAGCGCTCAGGCTGTCTGTTTGCACCAAAGCACTGCGTCCGACCCTCAACGCTCTGGCCACTAGCCGGGCCATCGTCAGATGATGAGGCCACTGAGTATGACCCTGCTCTCGCAGATAGGCCCGAAGGCGCTGGTGAACTTCTGTTTCGATCACAGGCGTATGTGTAAGGTGGCAGGCATGCGGAACTGCTTGATGGGCGGTGACTTCGGGTGGGTTTTATTGTGACACATCGTTCGAGTAGTAGGGTGTAGATTCTAGGCTCATTCAGTCGAAAGGAAAAAGTGGGCCATAGAAGGTGGCCATAGAGCATAGAGGCTCGCATCAATAGGTGCGACTTAGTAATCGAAGGACGAAATGAAAATTGGAATTGTTGGCCTAGGGTTAATCGGTGGCTGTCTGGGAGTAGATCTGAAGGCGGCGGGTCATCAAATCTATGGTGTGGCCCGGCGGATAGAAACCTGTCAGCAGGCCCTTGATCGCGACATCGTTCACTGCGCTGATGTTCAGCTTACTAGTTTGGCTGATTGTGATGCTGTGTTTATTTGTACACCGATTGCCACGATAGTGCCTACAGTGATGGTCCTATCGAAGATATTAAAGTCAACTGCTGTGGTGACAGATGTGGGCTCTGTAAAAGCGGCAATAGTAGAGCCAGCGACCAGATACTGGCCGCTGTTTGTCGGTGGCCATCCGATGAGCGGCAAAAGCGAGGCGGGGTTGGAGGCGGCAGAAGCGGGCTTATTTCAAGGAAATTCTTATGTGATTACGCCTATAGAGCAGCCGCTGCCACCCACTAATAGCGAGGCGATCGCCCGAGTCGAACAGCTAGCGACGCAGCTTGGCTCACAGATCTACCGTTGCTCCCCGACAGATCACGACCGGGCGGTTGCCTGGATTTCGCATCTACCTGTCATGGTTAGCTCTGGCCTAATTCACTCAGCTAGCAGCGAACCTGACGGGACCGTTAGAAAACTCGCTGAAAAATTTGCCAGTTCTGGATTTAGAGATACCAGCCGAGTCGGCGGTGGCAATCCAGAGCTAGGACTGATGATGGCTCAGTACAACCGGAACGAGGTCTTGCGATCGCTTAAACAATACCGACAGTCGATCGACCACACCATCCAGGCTTTAGAAGCAGAAGATTGGCAGGCGATCGCCAAGCAGCTAAACGAAACCAAAATCGCTAGAGCCCGCTACGTTGAACCAGCCGTAGAACCGACTACAGAGCAAGACGCAAAGCAAAACTACGTAGCGCCTAGTTCCATTACAGGCTCTTGATACAGAACCGTTGTAAACGTCACGGTTGCACCTAACCCTTCACCCATACTGACAAACTTCACTGTTCCACCCATAGCTTCAACCAGCCGTTGAGAGATAGCTAACCCTAGTCCTGTGCCCTCATACTGGCGAGTGCGGGTGCTATCCACCTGGCTAAAGGTCTGAAACAACCGATCCTGCTTTTCTAGCGAAACTCCGATCCCAGTGTCTGCCACGCTGATCTTGACCAGTCCTGGCCACATTTGTTCATCAAACTCGAACGGCTGAGGCTTGATCTCGGCAACGATCGTAATACTGCCTTCATGGGTGAACTTGTTAGCATTGCTCACTAGGTTTAACAGCACCTGCTTCAGCCTCTGATAGTTGCTATACAGCTTGATTTCATCTAGGGTTGCTGGCAACACGATATTGAATTCTAACCCTCGGTTTTCAATATGAGTCCGCTGAGATTTTTCGATCTCTTCTATCAGCTCTTGCAGACTGACAGCGCTAAACTCAAGCTCCATCTTGTTCGCCTCGATCTTGGCGATATCCAATACGTCATTGATCAAATTCAGCAGATGAATAGCCGAATTGTGAGACTCTTGAATAAACTCAAGCTGCTCTTCCTCGTCGTCCGCCATATCGTCTAAGACCAGGCGCAAAAAGCCAATCATGCCGTTTAGAGGCGTTCTTAGTTCGTGAGAAGTATTAGCTAAGAACTCACTTTTGCGCCTTGAGGCTTCTTCGGCCTGGCGCTTGGCTTCTTCTAGCTCTTGATGCTTACGGGTGAGTTCACTATTGGTCTGGCGCAGGGCTCTAGACTTGGTACGAAGCTCCCGAGTGATGGCTTCACTTTCGCTAAAGAGTTTGGCATGGGCGATCGCAGTTCCCACCTGATCTGTCAGCTCCCTAATTAGATCAATCTCAAAAGGTTGCCAGGGCTGTCTAGGTGGCTGCTGTAGCACCAAGATGCTGTTGGGCTCCTGGCGATAGCAGGTAGCAATAGTCAATACCGTGTAGGGCAACTCCCCCCCACTCTGTTCAAAATCTGAGATTACCGGCTCTAGATTCTGCAGCGTATCCAAAAAATCAGACTTAGCAGATAGTTCAAAAGTCTTACCCAAACAGGGATGCAAGCTAGGCTGATAGTACTCGGCCACTACCGTTATCGTCTGCATCGCCTGCGAATAATCACAAACCAAACAACGATCTAGCGTCAGCAAACGACCTAAGCCGTTGACCGTCTGCTGCCAGATTGTCTTGAGATCTAGCGTCTTACGAATGCTAGAAGCCACGCTAGCTAACAGCGCATAATAGCTGCTGCCACCATTATCAGAGATTGAGCTAGTAGCCGTGATTTGAATTGGCTGGGGTACGATGCGTCGACCAACGCCGACTACGCCAGCCGCATTCAGGGCAGTTGCTGCCAAATCCTCTGCCGTGTCTCTATCTACCTGCAATCCATCCGTAGAGGCTGGTTCTGTGGGTGCTGATTTGGCAGGCAGAGGGCTAAGTACAAAATCAAATCCTACTGGCTGCTGTCCACAGCGGACAACGCACTGAAACTCCTTGGGTGCTTGCTGCTCGACAACCTGTCGGACATGCTCCATATAAGGCACGATAGCAACTGGTCCAAACAGTGATTCAATCGACTGGTCCACATAACAATCATCCTCCGTCAGATTGCCGCAGTCGGTGGCCTGAGGCCAATGCATTGATAGAATCTTGCCTTCTACCGTATGTACAACGACCAGCGTATTTGACTGCTCAGCAGTCTCCGCTGTCCTATTAGCTGAGCCAATACTAGACACCACAGCCAGGTCAATCGAGTTAGAAGAAGGACGGGCAGACCGAGACATTGTAGACGGGTTAAAGATTATTTTTAAGCGTGTTCTTTTGAAACGGAAAGCAGGAGATGGAATTACCTGAAGATCGAAGTAAGGCGCTAGTCGGCGTCTTGACTCGTCGTTCTCTCGCTAAGCGCTCCCTCGACCTAGCAACTCCTATCTATACTCTATCTATGTAGATGTGAACCCTTTGAAAATATGAACCAAACTGTCTAAAGGTTATCGCCTATTGCTGTACTTGCTACGATAGCTAACCAGTTTAGCCGAGGCCCCTTAGGCAAAATTGTGGGCAACAAAGCCTATACTTTCACACTGCTCCCACATAGCGCTTATAGAAGCGCTTGTAGAGCGCTTACGCCTACAGCACTTATAGAGATATAAAGCCCACCCAAAGAGCTGACTCATTCACTTGCGCTTTCAACTTAATCTTTCTAGAAGCAACGCTTGCTTTCAGACATTGGCGGTTTCAGACGTATGCAGTAAGACTTAGTATAAGTTCAGGCTTGCTTACCGGCTTTTTAATCTGTATTCCTGCTTCTAATTTTTCCTTACTGGCCCATTCATGACTGATGTACCTGTCTCAAGACTGCGGAATTTCTCTATCATCGCCCATATTGATCACGGCAAGTCTACACTGGCCGACAGGCTGCTGCAAGAAACAGGTACAGTCAGCGATCGCGATATGAAGGCGCAGTTTCTCGACTCGATGGATATTGAACGAGAGCGCGGCATTACCATCAAGCTACAGGCCGCTCGGATGAACTATACGGCCAAAGATGGTGAGCAATACGTACTTAATTTAATCGATACCCCTGGGCATGTAGATTTTACCTACGAAGTGTCTAGATCGCTAGCGGCTTGCGAAGGAGCGCTGCTAGTGGTCGATGCTTCCCAGGGGGTAGAAGCGCAGACGCTGGCCAATGTCTATCTAGCAATTGAGAACGATCTAGAAGTGATTCCGGTGCTGAACAAGGTAGATCTGCCGGGGGCCGATCCTGAGAGAGTCAAGCAAGAAATCGAAGAAATCGTCGGCCTTGACTGTAGCAATGCGGTGATGGCCTCGGCCAAAGAAGGTATCGGCATTACCGAGATCTTAGAATCGATTACTTATCTAGTGCCGCCGCCAGCAGATAACACGCAAGCCCCGGTGCGAGCTCTAATTTTTGATAGCTATTACGACAGCTATCGAGGAGTAATTGTATATTTTCGGGTGATGGATGGCGTGATCAAAAATTGCGATCGCATCCGGCTGATGGCCTCTGGCAAAGAGTACGACATTGATGAACTTGGCGTGCTCTCCCCCAACCAGGTTCCAGTAGACGAGCTGCACGCAGGCGAAGTCGGCTATATCGCGGCCTCAATAAAATCAGTCGAAGACGCTCGTGTCGGCGATACGATCACGCTGGTCAAAGCCCCTGCCGAGAAGCCTTTAGCGGGCTACATAGAAGCAAAACCGATGGTTTTCTGTGGACTTTTCCCCACAGACTCTGACCAGTATGAGGATCTGCGTGAGGCGCTAGACAAGCTGCGGCTGAATGACGCGGCCTTGCAGTACGAACCTGAAACTTCGAGCGCGATGGGCTTTGGCTTTCGCTGCGGATTTTTGGGCCTGTTGCATATGGAAATCGTGCAAGAAAGGCTAGAGCGTGAGTACAATCTCGATTTGATTACGACAGCGCCCTCGGTTATCTACAAGGTCTACACCATTCAAGGAGACGTGATTGAGATTGATAATCCTAGTCTGCTACCTGATCCTCAGTATCGAGAGAAAATTGAAGAGCCCTATGTGAAGGTAGATATCATCACGCCAGAAGAATTTGTCGGCACGCTGATGGAACTGTGCCAGACGCGCCGGGGAGATTTTCAAGACATGAAGTATCTGACGCCAGGGCGAACCACGCTGGTGTATGAGCTGCCTTTAGCAGAAGTGGTGACAGACTTTTTTGATCAAATGAAGTCGCGATCGCGCGGCTATGCCAGCATGGAATATCAGCTGATCGGCTACCGAGAAAACAACCTAGTTAAGCTAGAGGTCAAGATCAACGGAGATACTGTCGATCCACTAGCGGCTATTGTGCATCGCGATAAAGCCTACTATGTAGGCCGCGCCCTTACCGAAAAGCTCAAGGAGCTGATCCCGCGTCACCAGTTTAAAATTCCAGTTCAAGCATCAATTGGTAGCCGAATTATCGCCAGTGAGAGCATTCCGGCCTTGCGTAAGGATGTGTTGGCAAAATGCTATGGCGGTGACATTTCTAGAAAGAAAAAGCTGCTGAAAAAACAGGCTAAAGGTAAAAAGCGGTTGAAATCGATTGGCACTGTCGATGTGCCCCAAGAAGCTTTTATGGCCGTCTTAAAGCTGACCTAAAGCGGGCTAAACATAGGATAGCTTTACATAAAAGCACCGCATCGCTTGGTATTAAGGTTCCTAAGCAATACCTCCTTGATCTCATATAGGCGGCTCACTTTTAGTAAATTTTGGCTGACGAACGAGTCGTTTGGGACCATTTGGGGATTGATAAAATCAATTGAAGTTTTAGTGAAACCTAAAGCTACTGTTAAGTGCAGTTAACAATTTTTTGATACATTTCTAGGCAGCTCGGTCAACTCTTATTAGGCTTTTGGAATCTTTTTATACAAGACCTGGGCCCTTACTTTGGTATCTATGCAGTTATCCACGTCCATACAAGAAGAGAGCCATAGCTAGCGTCCTTTAGACATTGAAACCTATGAGAATTCTAGTCACGGGGGGTGCTGGCTTTATCGGCTCCCATTTGATTGATCGACTCATGGCAGCGAACCATGAAGTTATCTGTCTTGACAACTTCTACACCGGTCACAAACGCAATATTCTACGTTGGCTGGACAATCCCTATTTCGAGCTTATTCGCCATGACATCACCGAGCCCATTCGCCTAGAAGTAGATCAGATCTATCATCTGGCTTGTCCCGCATCGCCTGTTCACTATCAATACAACCCTGTTAAGACTGTCAAGACGAATGTGTTAGGAACGCTCAACATGCTGGGTCTTGCCAAACGGGTCAAGGCTCGCTTCTTTCTGGCCTCAACTTCTGAGGTGTATGGCGATCCTGAAGTGCATCCTCAGCCAGAAGAGTATCGCGGTAGTGTCAACCCCATCGGCATTCGCAGTTGCTACGACGAAGGCAAACGCATGGCCGAAACTCTCTCCTTTGACTATCACCGTCAAAATGATGTTGACATTCGAGTTGTGCGAATCTTCAACACCTACGGCCCGCGCATGCTAGAAAACGACGGTCGTGTCGTCAGCAACTTCATCGTTCAGGCGCTGAGTGGTCAGCCTTTGACCGTATACGGCGATGGCTCGCAGACCCGTAGCTTTTGCTATGTCTCTGATCTAGTAGAAGGGTTCATCCGGCTGATGAACAGCGATCATATCGGCCCTATTAATATCGGCAACCCCGGAGAATACACCATTCTTCAGCTAGCTCAAACTATCCAAAAGATGGTGAACCCGGATGCAGAAGTTCAGTATCGTCCCTTACCTCAAGACGATCCACAGCGAAGGAAGCCTGATATCACGAAAGCTGAGAAACTGCTGGGCTGGCAGCCAACTGTAGCACTAGAAGCCGGACTAGAGAAAACTATTGCTGATTTTAGAAGTCGCATGGACGCCGCTGGCACTTTGAGCGAGAGCTTGAAGACACCGACATAACCCAGTGCCTACAGAAATAGAGCTGTGTGGGAATGCAGCTCTGCTCGCTTCATCCTAAAAATTTCATCTCAAAGAATCAGTGTCTTCTCAGTTTTCTCTTCATAAGCAGCCTATTTTGAGATAGCTTGACTGCCTAATGTGGAATCGTTAGTCAGGCGTATCAGGCGCTATTTGACCAGTATTCATTTCACTAGTCATTCATTTAACCCGTAATAAAAAGAGTGGTATCGCTATGCGTGTGTGTGTCATTGGAACAGGCTATGTAGGATTGGTGACTGGGGTTTGTTTGTCCCATATCGGTCACCACGTCATGTGCGTTGACAACAATGAGCAGAAAGTTCAGCTGATGAAGTCCGGCCAGTCGCCAATTTATGAGCCAGGGCTATCCGATTTGATGAAGTCATCAATGGAGTCTGGCAATCTAGAGTTTACGTCTGATCTAAATGCAGGGGTAACTCATGGCGAGATTCTATTTATTGCGGTGGGGACGCCAGCATTACCGACTGGAGAAAGTGATACGCGCTACGTAGAAGCAGTGGCAAGAGGCATCGGCGAAAATCTCAACGGTGGCTACAAGGTGATTGTGAATAAATCAACTGTGCCTATTGGTTCAGGCGACTGGGTACGGATGATTGTGCTAGATGGCTTGAACGAGCGCCAGAATGGTGGAGGCGGCGAGGCGGCTTTCGATGTAGTGAGTAACCCCGAATTTCTGCGAGAGGGCTCGGCTGTCTATGACACCTTTAATCCCGATCGGATTGTGCTAGGTAGCAACAGCGATAAGGCCATTGGCATGATGAAAGAGCTGTACACGCCTTTGGTAGAGCGGCAGTTTTCTGAAGATAGTTCTGTGTCGCCAGTCCCTGTCGTGGTGACCGATCTTAGCTCTGCGGAGATGGTCAAGTATGCGTCCAATGCCTTTTTGGCGACCAAGATCAGCTTTATTAACGAAGTGGCTAATATCTGCGATCGCGTCGGTGCAGACGTCACTCAGGTCGCCGCTGGCATTGGCTTAGACTCTCGCATTGGCAGCAAGTTCTTGCAGGCGGGCATTGGCTGGGGCGGCTCCTGCTTTCCCAAAGATGTCTCAGCTTTGGTACATACCGCTGATGACTATGGCTACGAAGCTGAACTGCTAAAAGCCACTATCAATGTAAATACTCGTCAAAGACTACTCACCGTTGAGAAACTTCAGCAGGTACTCAAAATCTTGAAAGGTAAGACTGTTGGCCTCCTAGGTCTTACCTTCAAGCCAGACACAGACGACATGCGCGACGCGCCTTCGCTGATTATGATCGACAACCTCAATCGCCTCGGTGCAAAGGTCAAAGCCTACGATCCAATTGTGTCGCAAAGCGGCGTCAGCCAAGGTCTTTCTGGCGTTATTGTTGAGACCGATCCTGAGCGGCTAGCGGATGGCTGCGACGCACTAGTGCTGGTGACCGACTGGGCTAAGTTCAAGAACTTGGACTACGGCAAAATGGCTGGGCTGATGAATGCACCAGTGATGATTGATGGTCGCAACTTCCTCGATCAAAAAGCACTGGAATCAGCCGGCTTCCAATACATCGGCGTGGGTCGGTAGTTGACAGTTCAGGCTGGTCAGCACGTTTGTTGACTGGCTCTATTCATATTTTTAGAGCTACAGCCCCATGCTTTTGAAAAAGTACGGGGCTGTAATGGTTGTGTAGTGACTCGCGCTTCCTTTTGGCACAGCCTCGCCTTTTGCATTATGCGCCCGAGACGCTGTATTAGTTTTTCAACATCGGCCAGGTTAGGGGTAGCGTTGCTGGGTTTTGATGCAAAACAGGTAGCCAGGATGCAAAAGGGAATCGAGACTCTATACCTTGCAGCTGTTCTCTGGCATCTCTGACGGACTGATGCAGAGGAATGCCTTGAGAAAAGGCAGTCAGGAAATGCTTGAGAAAAGCTTGGGCGACGGCATCTGGTACCGGATAGCGCATCACGATCGTAGGTGGCAGATTGCCATGATCCTGTAAGTCTTGGATGAGCTGAAGACCGTCACAAGCGTTAAGGATAGAGAGTTTTAGGCCGCGCTCCGTGGCTTTTCTAAGGGCGTATTTGAGTTCGCTCAGCGTTAAGCTTTCGGTTGGGCTGAGGCGAAGGGACTGTTGACCATTAGTGCTAGCACTGTGTCCAGCGAAGAAGAGTATGTCCCATGGCTGGGACCAAAGGGTATCGTTCAGGTGCGATCGCTCCGGCTCTACTAAACAAGTCAATGCGACATCAGCAAGCTGCTCTAGCAGTCTGCGATCGCGCTCGATATCCAAACCACGCCCGTCGCCAAAAATCGCCAGCACCCGCACTTGACGAGCTGTATCATCAGCGCTGCCGCCGCCCTCACGGTTAGCGGCGACATCCGTTAAAGCCAACCGTCGATAGCTTGGCTCGCTCAATACCAGCTCCGCCTGACGATAGTGGTCAAACCACATCCATAAATGCAAAGGCAGCGCCCGCAGGCGCAAATCGTTCGTCTGCAAAAAGAACCGAATAGAGTCTTCTGGCTTCAGCGACATCATCAAGGCTTCGCGTATAGGCCGAAATGAATCTGAGCTCAGCCAATCATTCACTCCCTTAGACAGCTCTTTTTCTAACGCTAAGCAGCGCTCAAAGCATTCCAAGTAGCTAACGTTGGTGATTTGCTCTGGTAGGGCGCTGATCCGAAAATTCTGAGACAGCCGGTCGGCGACCTGACGATAAGCCCGCTGCCATTGCTCATTACTTTCTAGCAATCGGTCGGCAGCAGGTAGCCATGCCGATTGTTCTAGCTGAGCGGCTATCCCTTCATCACCAATCTGCATAGTGGCGGGCAGTCCCTTTTCCTCTTGCTGAGCGATCTTGATCACGATTCGCTTGCCCTCCATCGACAGATGTCGGGGCACCTGCTGAGTCAATAGCTGAGTGAGCTGCGACAGCTCACTTCGATGTTGCTTGTACAGATCTATCTGCGCGTCTTTTGCCGCTAGCTCCGCCTGATAGCGTGCTTCTAGTTGTTGCAAAGCCCGATCATATTCCTGGTTCAATGAAGCTTGAACTTGGTTTTTATCAGCGGACTCTGGCACTTCTACCCTGACCACCACCACCCCGTCGCCTTTATTTTCGATGCTGCGAACGGACATAGCCTCGCCGGTAGAGCGCACCTGCTGAAATGCCGCCATAAAAGCAGACATATCTAAGCCCTGTCGAAAAATAAGATCTACCGTATGCAGCACATCTTGAAACAGCTTCGTAAAATCGCCTAGCTGAAAATTGCCATGGCTAGGGCGACGCTCACGCTGGTCGCTCAGGAGGTAAATGTAATCGCACTCTACGCCTTCTAGCTGGGTCGCGGTATCGATGTTCCAAGATTCTACGCAGCTACTGGTTAGCCGCACACCGCGCAAACAGGCTCCTGATAGCTGCGATCGCGTAAAATTAGCCGCTGACAGATCGGCCCCCGTCAAGTCTGCATCCGACAGATCGGCACCCGTAAAATCAGCTGCTCGTAAATTAGCGCCCTGCAAACAGGCACCGCGCAAATTGCAGCCAGCATAGGATTTCCCCTGTCCTTCTAGGCTAGTGACTAGCGATCGCACCGCCGCCTGTCGCAAAAGCGTCTGACCCACTCGCCCATAGTCCAAAGACTGAGCGTCCTGAAACCGGGTTCTAGCCAAATTAGCACCCACGAAGTCAACAGCGTTGAGCCGGGCACCGGAAAAATTCGCTTCAGATAAATCTGCCCGGCGAAAACAAGTGCTGCCTATGCTGGCGATCGCCAACGCTGGCCTACGCAACCAGCTATAGCGCGGATGGTCCGTCAAGATGCGGCGGGTAGTGTGCAAACACAGCCAAAACAATAGGCCCGTATCTAATGGGGCGTTGATTTTTGCTAGCCAGCCAGCGTGCTCTATGGTTCCAGGCAAAGCGGTCAAAGCAGCAAATATAGCCACTGAGTACTCAAGGGAACCGAACCGAGCGCGTAGATTAAAGCGAAAATGCGCGATCGACAGTAATAGGGCGCTAGTACTGATAATTACACTTGCCCCAATCCAAAAGGCAATAATGGTGATGATCACACCGCCTGTAACCGACTCGGAACTTAGCAGCGCATCTAAAAAATCAAAAGAGTGAAAGTATTCCCAGCAAAATAATACAATCCAGTTGATCAAACCGCCTAAAACCGTACCCCAAATCGCCACGGTAAGATCCCAGCGAAGCAATAAGAAGCTAAAAAAGCCAACCGTAGAGAAGGCAATAATGCCATCTAAAGGGCCAAAAAACCTCAGGTAGATAGTATTGACGGTATCGGATACAGCCGTTCCGAACAGACCCAGCAGAAAACCGCTTAACCCTACTAGCACGAGCACACTCGCAATGCGCCCAGAGCCTACTCCAGCCTTGGCGGCACTAAAATCTGCACCCGTGAGCACAGCGCCAGTAAAATTTGCGCCTTGGATCTGAGCCTCTCTAAAGTTGGCTCCTGTCAGATTTTGGTGCTTAAACGAGCGTCCCTTCAGGATCTGACCAGCAAAGTTTTCCTCCATCTCATTCGACCAGCAACGTTCTTCTCTATCCCAATTCGCACGACTGGCTTGGATGACAATTCACGAAGACCAGCGCTCTAGCGCTCTTTGCCCACCCCATCGAGCCACAATTTCGTCGTCGTAGTCATCAGCGAGGCGAATGACAGTAGTCACCGAGTGCTTGAGTTCAATTTGATCGCAGGTAGACCCGACTAAGCTGTGCTCAAAGACGATATCGTTTTCGCCATCAAGCGCAAATCGACCGAAGTGGATGCCGTTATTAGCCCTCAGCAAATAGTAGCTAAGCTCTGGCGTAACGGTGACATCGGTGACTACAAACGATCGCGTGGTGATGAGGGCGTCGTTTTCACCCCAGGGAACCACCCGAGTCGAGGCGACCGCTGAACCAATAGTAATGATAAATAGAGGCTCGTCTTCAAACAGAACCGCAGCCTCGCCAAATAAATCCTGCATCCAAGGCACGATTCTGTTGTAGCAGGCCCTTTGAGCAGTACTTTCAAACTCCATAGGCACTCTTAAGTGTAAATAACTACTTTGATTCTCTCACTGTTTAATCAGATCGCTTTAATCAGATCGCTCCATATTGGATTGCCAAGTGCGTTCCTGAAGAATTTGGTTGCTGACTTCTTTGGAACTTCTTTGGGACTTAGACGGGTTTACCCCACTCTGATTTAGAGCCCAAACTTTCTATACTTTGAGCTACTAGAAGATCTGCTTTTGGCTATGGACACCTTTGATCAGCTAACCGATGATTTGCGCTATCAGCAGGCGATCGCATCTGTCAAAAAACTGATTACCTCTCTAGACCTTTCACCTCGTGAAAAGGCCGGACTAGCAGCGGAAATTGGCCATTTGCACGGCGTGCTCCAGAAGCTAGAAGATCAGGTACTACACATCGCCGCGTTTGGCATGGTCGGTCGGGGCAAGTCTTCTTTGCTAAACGCGCTAGTGGGTCAAACGGTTTTTCAGACTGGGCCGCTGCATGGGGTAACTCAGCAGGCAGAAGGCGTTGCTTGGCAGGTGGAAAAAGATCAGCAAATTTATTCGGCGACGCTTTCTAGCCAAGCATCTGACCAGGTGTCTGATCAAACGTCTGATCGAACCGTTTCTAGTCGAGCAGCGGCTAGGGTGGAACTGATCGATACGCCAGGAATTGATGAGGTCGCCGGGGATGAAAGACAGGCGATCGCTCAGAAAATTGCCCGTCAAGCCGATCTCATTCTCTTTGTCGTGGCCAGCGATCTCACCCAGCTAGAACACGATGCGCTGCTCGAACTCTATCAGGCGGGCAAGCCGGTTCTGCTCGTCTTTAACAAAAGCGATCAGTACGCCCAAAACGATCGCGCCCAAATCCTGGAAAAGATCCAGAGCGTCCATCTAGCCGATCGCATCCCTACCGAAAATATCGTCATAGCCGCAGCCGCACCGCTGATCAAAAAGGCGGTCAGAAAGCCAGGCGGCCAGCTTACTACATTCACAGAGCGTGGCCCAGCCGATGTTACTGATTTGAAGCTCAGGATTCTAGAGATTTTGCAGCGAGAGGGCAAAGCCCTAGTCGCACTCAACACGCTGCTATATGCCGACGATATTAATCAGCAGGTGGTTGAGCAAAAGCTAGCTCTACGCGATCGCGCTGCCGATGACACCATCTGGAAAACCGTTCTAACCAAATCTGTGGCGGTCGCGCTTAACCCTTTGACAGTAGTCGATTTGCTCAGCGGCGCGGCCATCGATGTGGCGCTGATTATTGCCCTAGCTAAGCTATACGGTATCGAAATGACACAAAAAGGAGCAGCCCAGCTCCTCAAGAAAATTGCCCTTTCATTAGGTGGCCTGACCGTTAGCGAGCTAGCGATTACCTTCGGGCTAAGTGGGCTCAAGAGCGTTTTAGCTGCCGCCGCTATTCCGACCGGAGGGCTGACCGCTAGCCCATATGTGTCAGTGGCCTTGGCTCAGGCGACAGTTTCAGGCGTGTCTACCTATGCGATCGCGCAAGTCACTAAAACCTATCTAGCCAACGGCGCGACTTGGGGAAAGGGTGGCCCCAAAGCTGTCGTTACCGAAATCCTCAGTGAGCTAGACGAAGATTCGATCATGCAGCAGATTCGCCAAGAGCTAGCGGAAAAACTGGAGCTACAGACCAGATGGACAAAAAGTAACCCCTAACGATGACTGCGATCGCTAGGGGTTTAGTAATATCTCAGCAGCAGAGTTATCAGCGGCGCTTATCCGTCGGTATTGACAAAATCAGTTGGGCCGTCGTAGCCAGAAGCCTCAGCTAAAGCTTGCAGACTCTGAGAACCAGAGAGAAATTGACCGTTCACTTCCCAAGTAGGGAACCCAGTAAGTTCTGGAACAGACTGACAAAGCGTAGTTTGAGACGCCTTGCCGTCAGGCGCGCATTCGATGTACGGAATATCTTTGGAAGCGGTTTGACCAAATAGCTGCTTTTGATCGTGGCAGTGCGGACACCAGTAAGCGCCGTACATCTTTGCATCAATATCGGCTAGGTGCTGAGCTAGCAAAGCTTCAGCTTCACCAGAGGGTGTCGTCACGGGTGGCCCCACGCCTGGCTCTTCAACCACCGCTGCCTGCGTCCCGCTGCTGAGTGGACCGCCAGGCACCGCGTAGATCCCCAATGTGCCAACTAGTGCCACCATCGCAATGATTGAGCCACTAAACAAAAGCTGACCGCGATCGTCCCAGCGACGACCAAACAGCGTCAGTAAGAACATAGTGACTGTCAGCGCCGCTGAGCCAATGCAGTAAGGGCAGACCGCTCGAATGTCAGTGGCTAGCACGTACATCAAGAAGCCGCTGAAGACCATCATGCCCGTTGCGCCCACAAACAAAAGCGGCCAGGTAATTCCTTCTAGCTTCGTCCGTAGCTCTTTGTCTTTCTCAGGATTCGCAAGTAGCGGTGCGATCGCCAGCACCAGCATCGCCAAGTACGACAGCGCGCCAAACAGCGTTAGTGGCTGGCCCAAAACGGTCGCCCAATCGCTAGAAAGAACCTTGCCGCAGCCACTGCCACAGACCGCTGATGCATTTGCGAGCCTGGTCGCAGTTAGATAGCCGGTTCCAATCAGACCAACGGTGGCGATCGCGCCAATCAGCGGGCGAGACCATTTATGGATCCACAGCGTTTCCTGGCGACGACGTCTCATAAGAAAAATGCCTAAAGGATGAAATTCAACAAATTCAGTCAGCGTTCGGTTATCAATAATACTTGAATTTTTCGGAAGCGTCAGGCGTTAGATCCCGGAAAACTTTCAGCTCGACGCCTAACTCGGTGCCCAACTCAACGCCAGGCTAGCGCTTCTCACCACTTACTTATCCCTAATTCAACGCCATAGAACGGTTCGCGGTAGATCGCTCCACCGGACGAGGCGTTAAGCCCTGTGCCATCGCTGTCACAAACTGTCTAGCTCGAATCGGATCGACTGGCTGCTCAATTTGACCCTTTCGTTTGAGCGAACTAGAGACTATTACCCCATCAGCAGCCGGAATCAGGTGAACAATATTATCTATAGTTGCGCCGCTGCCGATGAAGATAGGCGTATCCCCTGCCGCCTCTCTAGCTCGGACTAAGTCTTCTACGGTTGGTGCATGGCCAGTCGCCGTGCCCGAGACAATCACCCCATCAGCCAAGCCGCGATGGATAGTATCTTGCACAGCCGTCGTCACGCTAGGACGGCCCAGAGGCTGAGCATGCTTGACTAAGACATCTGCCAAGATCTTGACGTCTGCGCCTAGCTCACGGCGGTAGCGCATTAGCCGATGGGCATCGCCTTCTATCAGCCCCTGATCGGTCGCCATCACGCCAGAAAGCACGTTGACTCGGATGAATTTTGCATTAGTACAGGCTGCGATCGCCAGCGCACTACAGGCATCATTACGCAACACATTTATGCCAATCGGCAAAGGCACTAGCTGAGAGAGACGCTGCACGACCAGCGTCATCGCACTGACCACCACTGGATCTACTTGCGATTTGGCAAACGGCGCATCGAAAAAGTTCTCAACAATCAGACCATGAACACCGCCTGAGGCTAGCGCCGTCGCCTCTTGCTCAGCGCGAGCAATCACACTATGCAAATCGCCCTGCCAGCGAGGAGACGTTGGCAAAGGCAGCAGATGTACCACCCCAATCGCAGGGTTAGCTGTCTTAAAAATTTGGTTTAAGTCCACGGTTCCTTCATCTCGGACTCGGCACGTTGGATAGTCTTAGTCCAATAGTCATTGTCCTTAGTCCAATAGCTATAGTCTCAAGTCCAGCGGTCATAGACAAATAACCATCGACCAAGCGGCGTACCAGCATATCAAAGCAGCACGGCGCTAGTGCATCCAACGCTAGCTATACCTTAACAGTCAATGCTGAGGGTTTAGGCGTTGAATGCGCTCAAATTCTGAGCAACAGGTACTAACCCGATCAAGCTCACCTATCAGTCCTAGCCATCAGTCCTCATCCGCTCATTCGCCTTCACTCGCTCATCAGGCAAAGTAGGCAGACGCAAAGCAGGCAGATTGCCCAAAATCGAGAACTTATAGACCTTCGCCTCGTAATTGTGAAGTTATGTTATGATTCGCAAGAAAGCGATTTAATCTCTGCGTGTGATTCTGGGGATTCGATCATCTCAGTCACCTCATTGATCAAAGAGACCTCCATGGGAC
>NZ_JADEXO010000076.1 GCF_015207105.1 cf. Phormidesmis sp. LEGE 11477 | reverse complement strand
TGTATCTCTAAATACATAGCCGATGTCCCCTCCGCCGGAGGGGTGGCCGAAGTGCAGCGGAGGTCGGGGTGGGTTTCGATATGTACGCTAAACACGTACGCATTAGAGGAACGCTACAGAATGCATCAGAGAAACGCTATAGAATAAATTAGACCTGCTCAGAATGCTCTTGCCTAGAACGCTGCTTTACTATCGCAGCTTCTTTAGAATCTCTATCGCCGCTTCACTTTCTCCTTTAACCTGCTCGCTTTCGGTCCAGCTCAGCTGATTGTGTCTTAGTGCTGTTTCAATCTGCTCGAATAAATCGGTGGGCAGTTCGACAGTCTCTATATTGCTCTTCATGACGATATCGGCCACAGAAACAATGCCTAATAGCTGCTCTTGTTCGATTACGACTGCCCGGCGCTCGTTCGCCTGTAGAAAACAGTTTGCTAGCGCTGGTAGACTCAGCATTGAACTCACCGTTAGGCAGGGATGCTTCATAACCTCACAAACCATCACTTTTGTTGGATCTATTGACTTAGCAGTGACACGATAGACAATGTCTTTGACAGTCAATATGCCGTATGCACCGCCTTCGACTACTCTTTCAACAATCAGCGATCGCACCTGCTTTGCCTGCATAAAGGCGATTGCCTGAGCTAGCTTAGCAGAACTACGAATGGTCCAGACATCACGAGTCATTACATCAGCAACTGTCAACATCACAAATCCTCTAATGATTGAATAGAAACGTATTGCGGATTGTCGCAAGGAGTTATGAGGAAATCGTGAAGACGCTATGCAGTCGCTGAGCGCATGAAGGGAACAATATGGCAATCTGGCCTGTTCATCCTTCGCTCTGCTGAACGACTTCAGCAAGAGCATCAAGGATCTAAAGCCGTCTTATAGAAAGATATGCGCCGCTCCTCAACTGCCTACACTGCCCTCAGCCGAAGCCTGCCGATTCTAAGAGGATGGGCAATTGTTTGGATTGTGGCTTACCATCTGCTAGGTAATACCAAAGGGTATCTCGCTCTAGGTGAAACGCTATCGAGGTTGTTGGAAGGTGGTATAAAACAGACCATCGATGCAGCGTTAGAATTGTTGATCTCGACGGGCGATGCGGATGTCAGTGTTTTTATTGTGATTAGTGGATTTGGCCTGACTTCCTCTTGGTGGAAGCGATATGAAAGTCAGGGTATTGATCACATTAACCTAAGAGACTTTTGGGGTCAGCGAGTTCTTCGGATATTTCCGCTGTTTTGGAGCGCGATCGCACTAGCCACGCTGCTGTATTTAATTAATCCGGCCTGGGCCTTTTTTGGTCAAGAGGTTTGGAGCCAGGGAAACTTCTCAGCGCTAAGGGCGCTACTGGCTACGTTTTCAACCATACGCAACTTCATTCCTGACTACTATTACTTTCTCAACGGCGCTTGGTGGTATGTCGGATTGTCCCTACAGCTCTACCTAATCTTTCCTTTCTTGATCCAGATAGGAAAAAAGCGGGGCTGGTCAAAATTGCTCGCTTATTCGCTGCTTTTCTCTTTAACCTATCGAGCTATCTGTGCGATCGCGCTATCTGGATCCATTGGTCTGGTGATCTCTTTCGCCTTTTTTCCCGCTAGACTCTTTGATTTCGCTTTTGGCATCTATCTAGCTGCCGCTTTTCTCCAACCCTCAGCTACTTTTGGTAATAGAAGCACTGCTCATCTCAAATCATTAGGCGAATCATCAAGCGAACCAGTAGGCAAAGCATTAGACGAATCATCGGGCAGCGCTGTCCGCCGCTGGTTAGAAAATCTGTTGTTTAACCCCCAATATCTCGCTGTTAACTTGGGCTGCTTTTTGACTGGTTTGATATTCAAATGGTTAGACCACCCGGCTTTTACCATCTTTTCAGAAGTCTTTATTACGATAGGTTTATTTTGTGGACTGGTCTGTTTGTCTCAGTACAAGTTTCTACGGTTTGGCGCTTTGTCTCAAACCCTAGGCAGATACTCCTATGGTATCTACCTCATTCATATGAATATCTATCTCATCTTATGGCCGATTGCTACACCGTTAATACCTTCCTATTGGCCGCGCTTTCTGATAATCACCATAGCCTGTTGTCTGGTCGGTGCTGGATTCGAACTGAGCTACTTTTGGCTACACAAGCAGTCGTTTATGCGTCATAAAACTTTATGATCTGGGTATCCTGAATCTGGTTTCAAGCATTCGCTATGGCTCTACCTACTTCTCTCGCATCTTCTACAACTTCTGGTCAAGAGATCTATCAGCGGCTCTCTGACAACATTCAGCAGGTAGTGAGAGGGCAAGCAAGCGCTGTTCGTAAGCTGCTGGCAGCATTTGCCTGCGGTGGGCACGTTCTGTTAGAAGATCATCCGGGTACTGGCAAAACAACATTAGCCAAAGCACTGGCGTTCTCAGTAGATGTTTCGTTTAAACGGATTCAGTTCACACCAGACCTGCTGCCTTCTGACATTCTCGGCGTCTCCATTCTCGATCCTGAAAAGCGAAGTTTTCGCTTCCACGAAGGGCCTATTTTTGCCAATATCGTTCTGGCTGATGAAATCAATCGGGCCTCGCCCCGCACTCAATCAGCGCTGTTAGAGGCTATGGCCGAGTCACAAGTCAGCATTGATGGCGTGCTTAACCAGCTACGCGATCCATTTTTTGTCGTAGCGACCCAAAACCCAATCGAAGCGCGAGGCACGTATCCTTTACCTGAAGCGCAGATGGATCGATTTGCCCTACAGTTTCGGCTTGGCTACATCTCTCCAGATAACGAGGTAGAACTGCTGGCCGATCAGATGGTCGCACATCCAATCGAGAAAGTTCGCCCCTGCGTTGCGATAGAAGACATTTTGATCTTGAAGCAGCAGGTTAAACAGATTCGGGTCAGCCCCGAGCTGAAACGCTATGTGGTTGATATTGTCGGTGCGACTCGTGTCGCTGAGGATGTGCAGCTAGGGGCAAGCCCAAGAGGATCAATTGCGCTGATGAAAATTGCTCAGGCGATCGCGCTGTTTGATGGCTATGGCTTTGTTACACCCGATCATATTCAAGAGGTGGCAGTGTCGGTGTTGGCGCATCGGCTAGTGATGGAGCCTCAAGCCCGCTTTTCTAGCAAAACGGCTGAGAGCGTCGTTTCAGATGTTCTCAAGACCCTGCCAGTCCCGGCTTGATCGATTAGCTGAAATATTACGAGCTAATTTCTGTCACTGGGATACTATCTGGCCCCTACTATGAATCGTGCTATCTATTATCTACTGCGGTTTAACCATTGGCTGAGGCGATGGCTGACCCAACACCTAACGCCGACTGGGCTAGGTCTGCTAGTTGCCCTGTTTGTGTTTGGTCTGATCGGTTTAGACATTAGGCGAAGCGTGTCTTATCAGATCTTTGCCTTTTTGATAGCGCTAATGATAGTGGCGATCGCACTGAGCCAATTCACTCGCTACCGAATAGGTGCAGTGCGCCATCTGCCCAGATTTGGCACTGTAGATGTTCCATTCAAGTATCGAATTGCTCTACACAGCTATACCAAAAAACGGCTAGCTGGTCTTAGCCTAACCGAATCGTTCGCTAATCTATTCCCTTCTTTTCAAGACTTTCGTGAGCTTACTTGGCACCAAACAACAACCCAATGGAAGCGTGAATGGTATGGCCTATTAGCTCAGCAGCGCCGAGCCCTTGCATTACCTACCGTGATCGCCCCGCTTGCTGCTAACGGCACTCATGAAGTCACTGCCGAGCTGCTACCGCTCCGTCGAGGGCTGCTGACCTTCAACAAACTTACCGTAGCCTGCCCTGAGCCACTTGGCATAGTGAACCGCTGTATGACTTTGGTGCTGCCTCAAACTGTTCTAATTTTGCCCAAGCGCTATCAGCTGCCTAGTCTTAATCTGCCGGGTACCAGATGCTACCAGTCCGATGGGCTAGCGGTAGCGGCTTCTGTAGGCGATTCAGAAGAGTTTCGAGCATTGCGAGACTATCGGCCAGGCGATTCGCCGCGCAAGATTCATTGGAAGAGCTGGGCGAAAATGGGCAAGCCCATCGTCAAAGAAGAACAGTCTGAATATTCAGTGCGGCACGCGCTAGTGCTCGATACTTTTCAAACAGAGGGGTATAGCGAGGTAATGGAAGAAGCGGTGGCGATCGCGGCCTCTCTTGCCTACACTATTCAAACTCAAGAATCTCTGTTGGATCTGGTTTTTGTCAGCGATCAGGCCCATTGTTTTACTGCCGGGCGGGGATTAGGCCAAAGCGAACGGCTGTTAGAGCTGTTGGCTTCAGTCGCGCCCTGCCAAGATCAAATCTTCTCGTCTTTGCTGCCGGTGGTGCGATCGCGTTTAGCTTTACTCAGTGGCTGCGTCTGCATTTGTCTGAATTGGGACCGCGATCGCCAAGATCTTGTCAAGCAGCTACAGACAGCCAATATTCCTACATTAGTCCTGATTGTTGCCCCTGCTGAAGGGCTATCAGAACCTGTAGACAGAAGCTGTCTCCAAAATGCTCAGAGCAGTTTGCATATTTTACACCTAGGCAAGATTCAAGAGGAGCTGTGGACAATATGAAGGTAAGTGCTCAGAAGCGAGTCTCAAAACTAGATGTCTCCAAGCAAATCTCGGGGCAGATCTCAGGGCAGAGCTTGGGGCAGAATGCTTTAGGTTCAGGCATAGAAGATGCCAGCTTGTGTAGCCTTGCCGTTGCCCTATGGGGCTGGCAAACAGGTCTTTTGTTTGTCGCGGTTCCTATTATTGCTATTTTAGAAGCGCGTCGTTTTGTCCAGCAGCGCTGGGAAATCTCGCTGAGCGATCTAAAAGAAGCGGCCAAGCTTAGCGGCGCTATCTTAGCCATACTGTTTGTTGTTTTAGTCACTGTTGAAAAATCTGTTTTTATCTACAGTTTGTTTCAGTGGCTACCTGTCGCGGCGCTACCTTTGCTTTTGGCGCAGACCTATGGACTAGGCGTGCAGGCGCTGTTGGCTGACTGGTTTGCCAATCCGTATCTGCCGCGCCAAGACCGATCGCGTCAGGCCGGGTCGCGGCGAGATCCTCGCTCAAAGCAAAGCCCCATCACCCTGCACCATGTCTTCTTTGGACTTTGCCTGATGGCGGCGAGTGCTACGAAGAGCGATCATTTCTTCTTTTATGGCGCGGCGAGTGCTCTGATAGCGGTTTTTTTGTGGTCGCGTCGGCCAAAGCGATCGACGCCCATACTGTGGCTGCTGCTATTTCTTCTCTCTACCGGACTGGGCTTTGCCGGGCATCTGCAAATCGCTCGATTTCAGCGGCAGATAGAGGCGCAGGTGCTCGCCATGATTGGAACGATGTCTAGCGGTATTGTCGATCCAGACAGCAGCGCAACTCAGATGGGATCAGTCGGTCGACTAAAGCTATCTAATGCGATCGCGTTTCGCGTAGCGCCGACAGAAGCGCTTAGCCGACCTGCATCCGATTCATCTAGTTCTGACTCATCTGCGGCTCGCGCTTCTGTGGTGAATGCAGCCGATCCTTCGATGTTCCCTTTGCTCTTGCAGCAGGCTTCCTATAATCAGTACCAGCTTTCTACCTGGCGAGCCGAAAACTCTTTGTTTGAGGACGTACCTCCCGGAGAAGAAGACGGAGAATGGGTGCTAAGCGCCTCAGGAGAACAGGATCGTTCGATTGTCTTTTCTGCCGATCTTGAATGGGGTGATGGCGTACTGTCTCTACCGCGTGGAACTTCTGCTATTCGGCATCTGCCAGTTGAAGAAATGCAGCATAATCAATACGGCGTGGTGCAAGTCGACGCTACTGGCACCGTCGACTATGAGATTCAGTTTGGGCCGAGTGAAGGAATCAACCTTTCAGAAACGAGACCTAATAGAACAGATCTACAAGTGCCTAATGCCGATCGCGCTGCGATTGAAACGACGTTAGCGAAATTAGATATAGCAGGCAAGTCAGAGCGAGAAAAGGCCAGCCGAATTGCCGCCTATTTCCAGGATTTTCAATACACGCTAGACCTGCTGCGGCCTAGCCCTGATACAGCGCCTGTCTCAGATTTCCTTCTGAACACGCAGGCAGGCCACTGTGAATATTTTGCCTCTGCCACAGCGCTGCTATTACGCGGTGCTGGCATTCCGGCTCGCTATGCGGTGGGCTTTTTGGCGCATGAGTTCAGCCCACTAGAGGGCCGCTATCTGGTGCGTAGCCGCGACGCTCACGCCTGGGCACTGGCGTATATAGAGGGCGAGTGGCAAGTGCTAGATACTACGCCGCCCGACTGGCCAGCCCAAGAAGAGGCGATGACTTCTTCATTTCAATCTGTATCAGATTTCTTTTCTTTCCTGGGGTTTCAGGCGTTCTATCGGATTCGACAGCTAGGAGAGCTGGGTCTAAGGGAAATTCTGATGATTGTCATACCGCTTTTCTGCTATTTGCTCTGGCGGTCGATTCAGGCGTTTCAGGGGCAGCGTCAGCGGGCTATAGACGTAGATGAAGCTGGCTTACGACCCGTTCAAAGCGGACTAGATTCTGAGTTCTATCAAATTGAGCAGATGCTAGATGAGCGCGGCTGGTCTCGCCGACCCGTAGAATCACTTTTGCAATGGCGCGATCGCATCTACTTATCCCTACCCGCATCTCAACAAGCCACTTTCACCGAGATCTTGGGCTTGCACTACCGCTATCGCTTTGATCCTTGCAGTTTGGACCCTACAGAAAGACAGCGACTAAAGAATTTGAGCCAGCAGTGGATGACCTTCTACTTGGCAAACGAACAGATCCAGGCCGGGGCAGATTGAAGTTTAAAGGTTCGATTTAAAGTCGCGATCGCAATATATTCATCAACAATGTTTGTTGCATAGCGGCAAAGGGCAAACTAAATTACCCATACTCTGTTGCTGGCGGCAGTCTTTTGAACAGAGGTTAAATCGAAATTCACATTACCTTCATCTGCTGCCCAGTTTGCTTGCAAAAGCACCCTCTTTCCTATCCGTGGTTTCACTCGTGAAGTCAGGCAATTCAAGGAAAAGTATCCATAGTCTTACAAGGAACGCATGTAATTTTCTTGTTGGAACTTGGGCAAGCTAGGGTCGAAATTCGGATATAAATCTAGGCGTGGTCGTGAATAGACTCAAGTCATTATTTTCCAAAAAATCGTCAGGGGTCGGTATCGAACTTACGCCTGAGCGCATCAATGTGGTGCGACTCAAAAAGCAGGGGCAAAAGTTGAAGCTACAGACCCTAGCAACGGCTGAAGTTCCTGAAGGCGTTTTTGAAGAAGGTCAGATTGTCGATAGTCCGACGATGGCCGAAATCATTCAAGAAACGCTGGCCGAACACAAGATTAAAGTTACTCAGGCGGCAACTGCGATACCAGGCCGTGCGGTTACTCGCGTCATCCTAGTTCCGGCTGAGCTCGATGATAATGAACTGCGCGAAATGGTGCTTAATCAGGAAGCTAGTTTGTACTTGCCTTTTCCTAGAGATGAGGCTGACGTAGATTACCAAAAAGTAGGCTATGTCGTCGATGATGATGGCATTGAGAAAGTGAGAGTTTTGCTAGTAGCTGTCAAAAGAGAGATTACTGACAGCTACACTGAAACCTTTGCTCAAGCAGGTCTGACTCTAAACGTGCTCGAAACCAGTAGCTTCGCGCTGATCCGCACTATCCGAGAGCAGTTACGACAGTTTACTTCCCAAGAAGCGGTAGCTGTCGTAGACATTCAGTTTGAGAGTACCGAGATTTCTATTGTGGTAGATGGCACTCCTCACTTCTCACGTGCTGTGCCGCTAGGCACCTCCCAAATTCAAAGCGCGCTTAGCCGGGCGATGAACTTGCCACCTTCACGCAATGCCGATCTGCTACAGGGTTTGTCGGTTCCATCAACGCCTATCACTGGCGGATCGAAGAGCGGCATGAATCCAGGTACAGCTGCTATTTTGCGCGTTGTGGGTGAATTGGCCGATGAACTACGGCGCTCAATCGACTTTTATCTAAATCAAGGAGAAGACATGGAGGTAGCGCAACTACTGCTAGCTGGCCCCGGTGGGGCGATTAGCGACCTAGACGAATTTTTCTCGCAGCGTTTGGGGTTGCCTGCTAGCGTGATCGACCCGGTAGATTCTTTGGCGATTGAGACTGAGGAGGAAATTTCGCCCGCCCAACGCTCAGGGCTAGCCACAGCGTTCGGACTCGGACTTAGGGAGGTTTGAAGCTATGTACGGAATCGATATTAATTTTCTCAATGACCGCGTTGACAGGCCGGTCGATGCCATTGTTCCGGCTGGGCAGGTGGCAACCAAATCTTCTGCTAGAAAGGTGCCTATGCTGATTGGCCTAGCCGTGGCGCTCTGTGCGCTAGGTGGTGTGGGTAGCTACTGGATGGTGCTAGAAAAACAAAAAGACGGGCTTGTGGCCCAGTCTTCTGCGCTCGACTCGCAGCTAGCAGAGCTCCAGCAGAAGATTGCTCAAATAGACACGGTTAGACAGCAGACAATAGCTGTTAACGAAGAGATTCAAGCATTGGCCAGTGTGTTTGAACGTATTCGCCCTTGGTCTGCGATTGTGCGCGATATGCAAGGTCGAATTCCGGCCCGAGCTCAAATTGAAACTTTAGTACAGACCATACCTACTGAGGAGGGCTCAGTAGCGGGCGGCATTGAACTAGGTGGAAACGCCTGCTCTTTCAACGATGTCAATGACTTTTTACTAACGCTACAAAATTCACCTTTTTTGGTTAGTGATTCTATTGAAATTGCGACGGCTAATCTTGGGTCTGAAGTGCCAGGCCGCTGTCCAGGAGAAGCCGAAACAGAAGAATCGGCTGAACTGGTGAGTTACACCATCACTGGAGATATTAAGAGTATTCCGGCAACGGCGCTGCTCGACGAGTTAAACCGACAGCAGGAGTCTACTGGGCTCGCTGCTCGCATTCGTGCCCTTCAAGCAACAGGAGCAATAGAGTAATGGCTGCCTTAGGAGATTTTTCGCCCGATGATGCCGAATTTATTGACGAACCGATTAATCCGGTTATTTTCGGCCTAGAAATTACACCGACTATGATCGGCGTTTTGATCGCCTTAGTGGGTATAGGCGGTGCTGGCTATCTATACAAAGAGAAAGTAATGCCTGTTGCGGCTGGTAACGCGGCGCTGCGAACAGAGATTGTGACAAAAGAAGAACAGCTGATCTCGCAAGCTCAGGAGTTGGAAAACATTGCCAGGATTGAAGCAGAGCTAGCTGCGGCAATGCAGAGACGGCGAAATGTCTATGCTCTTTTTGCTAGCGAAGAGACGATGGATACGCTGCTGCTAGATATTAACCAGCGAATTGAGAGCAGTAACGCTGCGCTCAACGGTATTCGTAACCAGGTTAGGTCAAGAGGTATCCCACCTATTCTTCTAGAAGCGCAGCTGCAGTCTTTCGCCCCCGGAGAAAAAGCAATCATCACTGATAGTTCGTTAGGCGAAGGGGTCAACGGCAAGCTCACGCGCGAAACCTATGAGGTCAGTTTTTCGGCTGACTACGCCCAGACCCAATCAATTCTAAGGAATCTAGAACGGTTGGAGCCGCTGCTGATGATTCAAGATTTCAGCATCAACAGCAGCCAGGAAGTTGGGGAAACCGTGATCGGCAGCGATGGTCAGGTAGTCATTCGACCCAAATCCCAACTAGATACGTCTTTTCAAATTGATGCATTGATTCCGACTGCCGATGCCGATGTCCCACCAGAGATAACGCTGCCTGAAGCTGAGGCTGAAGGTGCTGAAGCTGAGGCTGCTAGTCCGTGAAGCTAGTTCATCAGACTAGTTTTCAGGGCTCAGCTCTGTGAATCGCAATCCCTAGTCCATACATCTCAAGAATTTTCGTCTTAACTCTGCCTGTATAACCGCTAGATTCGATCGAAGGAGTACTTTTTGTGAAACGTCGTTTTAATTTTAGAAGCCTGATGCTAGGAGGCGCTTTAGCTCTGCTGGCTGGCCCTTTGGCTGTTGCTCAATCTGCTATTGGCGCGACGATCGTGGAAGGCATTGTGCTGAAGCGAACTGCCGCTGGGCTATCGCTGAAGCTGGAGACTACGGGAGATTCGCCCCAAGTTGTCACCGCCAGTTCGGGTAAAATGCTGCAAGCGGATATCGCTCATGCGCGATTGGAATTATCAGAAGGAGAAAGCTTTACTCAAAAGAATCCAGCGCCTGGAATTGAATCTGTCAAGCTAGAGGCGATCGCACCTAACCGGGTCAGAGTTACAGTAGCTGGCAAGGCAAAAGCACCAATCAGCGAGATTCAAAAGTCAGCAGACGATAGTTTTACCCTGGCCTTGGATACGCGATCGCAAGCCAAAGCTGACCCCTCTGACCTACCCGAGTCTTTGATCACCATTCCTGGCAAGGCTGATGCTGCCAAAGTCAATACTGAGAAAGCCGATCTGACTGAAGTGGCTCCTTCTACAGCCGCAGCACCTAGCGCTGTCGAACTAGCTCAGGCGGCGCAAAGCGAAGAAACGCCTGAAGTGCTAGTGCCTAATCCAGATGTCATTATCGATGGTACGCCTGTTACCACACCTACTTTGAATGGCGCACCGCCTTTTCTACCTCGGGCGATCGCGCCCCCAGTTGGCGATTTGTCAGTTTCTGATATTGATTCCACGCTAGACGAAATCGATCTAGGCACAGCAGAGCGAGTGCCCAGACTAGTCCTTAGAGATGCCTCTGCTCGCGAAGTGCTTTCTCTGCTAGCTAGAGCTGCTGGCCTCAACCTAGCTTTTGCTAGCAATGAAGGCGAGGGCGAAGAAGCGTTTGACGCCTTAGTTTCCTTAGATATTGAGAACGAGCCAGTACAAAACGTCTTCAACTATGTGCTCCAGCTCTCCGGGCTAGACGCCAACAAAGTTGGCCGCACTATCTTCGTTGCGCCCCGTTTGCCCAACAGCGCCCGTAACGTTCTAGTACGCAGCATTCGCCTGAATCAGATTGACGTCAGTAGCGCCGTCAACTTCTTAGTTTCAATGGGTGCTGAAAGTGCAGTTAACAGTGAGAGCTCTGTGACTAGCGTGAACGCAGTAGAAGTCGGCGGCGGCACAGACGTGACTGAATCGACAGTCACTCAGTCGGCCTTGACCAACCAGCGAATTGACTTTGCTGATGCTGATCCGCTGCTGCGAGGGCTGCAGATTATCGGTGACGAGCGCACTAACGCTCTGACGCTAATCGGGACGCCGCGTCAGATCGAGATCGCCACCGCTCAGATGGTGCAGCTAGACATTCGTCGTCGTCAGGTCGCGGTCAATCTGCGCGTGATCGACGTCAACTTGAATGACTCTAACTCCTTTGGCTCACAGTTCTCGTTCGGTTTAGGCGATACAGCCGTCGGTCAAGCGGGAGGCGTGGGTCTGATTAACTTTGTCGGCTCAGGCAACCCGCTGGGGATTGCCAGAGAGTTTCTAGCGCAGCTCGAGGCATCTGTACAAAGCAGTAATGCCAAGATTGTGACCGATCCAACGTTAGTGATCCAAGAAGGTCAAACGGCGGCAGTGCAGCTCACTCAAGAGGTGGTCACTAACATCACCACCGATATTGAAACCACAGAAGTCGGCATTATTCGAACTGTGACGTTTGAAAAAGAAGACGCTGGCTTGAACCTGCAAGTTCAGATCGATCGCATTGACGACAATGGCTTTGTGACCCTAGCTGTCGCCCCTTCTATCTCAGCGCCGACCGATAGTTTTAACGTCGGTGGTGATGAAGCGGTGCTATTAGCCAACCGTCAGCTAACCTCTGGCCAGATCAGAATCAGAGACGGTCAAACGCTCGTACTTTCTGGAATTATCCAGGAGTCGGATCGAACCACGGTGACCAAGGTGCCGATTCTAGGAGACATTCCTCTATTAGGAGCACTCTTTAGAAATTCTGATAGAGAGAATATTCGTCGAGAGCTGATTGTCTTGCTAACGCCGCAGATGATGGATGATTCTGACGAGAGCGTATTCGGCTACAGCTATACACCCGGTGAAGATGTGCAGCAGCTCCTAGAAAATAAACCCTAACTAGAATTAGCCTGTGTAATCATCCGCAGGCTACAGTTCTGGGTAAAAAGTCCTGGGCAATCAGCTCTGAAGCAAATAGAGCTAATCAGCCATTCCACCCAAAGCCGACGCTTCTTTTTCATAGGAAGCGTCGGCTTTTTGTCAAGCCATAGCGCCTCTTTTTGTGCTGTAACAGTAATTTTTATTAAAAATCCCCCCTGTGCGAACAAATTCAAGGTTTTCCCTGTTCAGATTGCACAAGTACCCCTTAGAATGAGGCAGTAAAAATCATGAGGTTTCAAGGGTTTCAGCGATTGCTGCCAATTGTCTGTCACCTGCTTATTTCTCAGAAACCTCACACAAACTTCAAGTTTTGCCTGTAGGCACACACCTGTAGGCGAACATTAGTCGGCTAGACCAAATCAACTTAGATCAAATCAACCTAGATCAAATCAACTCGTTCAAACTAACTCAATCATCCTCCGAGGAGATAAGCATGAATAAAGGTGAACTCGTCGATACAGTTGCAGAGAAGTCTTCGGTGACGAAGAAGCAGGCTGATGCTGTGATTTCAGCGGCTGTAGAGTCCATTATGGAAGCTGTGTCAAAAGGTGACAAGGTCACGCTAGTGGGCTTTGGCTCTTTTGAACCACGGGCTCGCAAGGAGCGGGAGGGCCGCAATCCTAAGACTGGTGACACTATGGTGATTCCAGCAACCACAGTGCCTGCGTTCTCGGCTGGTAAGCAATTCAAGGAAATGGTAGCTGGCAAAAAGAAGTAGCCCAAGAAGTAGTCATTGAGCTGCCTTTTGCCTAACTCGTTCATAAAGCTATCGATGTCTAGACCGGTTCACGGTGGAAATCTAACTTGGGCCGCTGAGCTTGCACAGTGTCTTCCTCATGAGCTGCTAGACTTTTCAGCTAGTATCAGTCCGCTTGGACCGCCTCCTTCTGTTCGCGAGGCGATCCGGGCGGCTTTCTCGTCTGTGACAGCGTATCCCGATCCAGCGTATAGGGCGCTGCGAAAGGCGATCGCATACCATCACTATGTACCGATTGACTATATTCTGCCGGGTAACGGCGCAGCAGAGCTCCTGACCTATGCGGCCCGTGACCTAGCATTGCTACAGCGGCCAACGCTGAGGCTAATTCCTGGATTTAGTGACTATGATCGCGCTTTGAAGTCGTTTGATGCTCAGCTATTGGACGTTCCTCTACTAAAGCCAAGCGTAAGCGCGAATACTGTAGATACGAACGCTTCAAGCACGGATAGCTGGCGGTTTAAGAGTTGGGATACTGGCCTTGCTATGCCCAAAGGCGTGCCATCAGATGAGTGCGGCCTGCTGTTGAACAATCCCCACAATCCAACTGGAGCAGTCTTTTCAAAAGAGAGGCTGCGATCGCTCCTCTCAAAATTTGCCCTAGTCGTGATCGACGAAGCATTCATGGACTTTTTGCCCCCTGAGCAAGACCAGAGCCTGATTGATGCTGTTTGCGATTTTCCCAATCTAATTATCATTCGGTCGCTGACAAAGTTTTACAGTATGCCAGGTGTGCGGCTAGGGTATGCGATCGCCCAGCCCCAAACTCTTGGCCGCTGGAGACAGTGGCGCGATCCGTGGTCTGTCAATACCTTTGCCGCCGCCGCCGGTATCGCCGCACTCGAAGACAGCACCTTCCAGCGTCAAACCTGGGACTGGCTGAAGGCAGCTGGCCAGCAGTTCTACGGTGGGTTGACTGCGTTGGCTGGATTGACCCCGCTACCTAGCTGCGTCAACTTTTTCCTAGTTGCCTGCGATGTTTCGGCCACAGTGCTACAAGAGCAACTGCTGAAACGCCATCAGATCTATATTCGTGACTGCATTAGCTTCGCAGAATTAGGCGATCGCTATTTTCGAGTGGCGATCAAGACTGAAGCAGAAAATCAGAAATTATTAGCGGCCCTAGCTGAGGTATTGCCCCAGTTGAGGCAGGCCAGATGAGACAAGGTTGAAGTCTATGGCGGTTGAGTACGACTTAGTAATCTTGGGTGGAACGCTAGCAGGACGCTGTGCCGCCCTCCAAGCTGTTGGCTATGGCGCTAGAGTAGCGCTGATAGAGCCACCAGGTTTGTTTTTGCTCAATCAGCGGCATCGGTATCTGCTGCAGGCGCTTCAGCAGCTGGCGAAAGGGCAGCAGACGCAAGCTGTTAGTGGGTGGTTTGGCGGGGCTACCGTAGGCAAATCGGATTGGAACTGGCAGGCTGTGTTGGAATGGAGTGCGATCGCATCTGAAACCCAAGCCGCCGATCTCTCTGTTGCTGTGATGGGTGCTAAAGGCGTTGATGTAGTTTTAGAGATGCCAGAGCGGCTGTCTAAAACAAGTGTGACCAGAACAAGTGTAGCCAGAACAATTGCGGTGACTACGCCCAGCCGACAGATCAAAGCGCGAGCTATCTTAGCCGCTTTTGGGCTGTCTCCTAATGTGCTCCAGCCTTTGATAATGGCGACGCGATTGCCTGAGACAGTGATGGTTTGGGGCGGCGAGGTACGGTCGCTGCAGTGGGCAGAGGCACTCGCTCAGATGGGGGCAAAGGTCGTTTTGCAGACGGCGGCGGTGCTGCCAGGCTGGGACGAACGAGTGCAAGGATTAGTGCGATCGCAGCTCACAACGGCGGGCGTTAGCTTTTTAGATCCAGCGGACACTCTAGCAGCTAATGTCAGAGCAGACTGTACGCTGCGCTTTGGCACCGAACAACCAGCGCTGGTCTTGCCCAAAGCTGCCTATCGTCACTCAGAGCGATCGCCCTATCTAACAGTTAATCGAAAACTACAGACGCGAATCCCTCGTCTGTTTGCCTGCGGCGCAGCCATCGAGGAAAATAGGGATACGATCCTCACCCACCAGGACATTTCAGTAGCCGTCAAGAATGCGCTGTTTTTACCTACGGGCCGAATTCAGCCTGACCAGCCGATCAAAGCGGGCAACCGATTTGCTATGGCAGGTCTTACTCAAGCTCAGGCCGACAGTCGCTATGGGGCCAGGGCTTGTATGGAAGAAAATATCCAACCAAACAGCACCGACTTATCAAAAGTGCCCTCACCTAGCTACTGTCAGTTGGTCTGTGTCGATCGTCGACTGGTAGGCATTCATCTGGTAGGCGACCATGCTGCTGACTACATCTCCCCGCTAGCCACTTTTCTCGATCAGCCCATCGATCGCCTCTGTCGCAGCATTCCTATGACTGTTTCCTCGACATCCCCTCAAAACCTCCTAGAAGTAGCACAGGCAACGGCTAGGCAACATCAACAATCTCGGTGGCAAGTCGGACGTTGGAAGCGCGACTGGTCAGAAAACTGGTTCAACTGGCGGCGTAGTCGTTAAGCTAATGCCTCTAGCAACCCTTGCAAATCTGCTATATCGTCAAAATCTAGCAGCGCTTCACCCAACTCCTCTAAGGCTGTTAGCGATAAAGACTCGATGTGATCGCGATCTACCTCAGATAGCTCGCCGACTCGGCGGGTAAGTTGGCGCAAAATGAGCGATCGCTCCCCTTCCCGACGCCCTTCCTGACGCCCTTCCTGACGCCCTTCCTGACGCCCTTCCTGACGCCCTTCCTGACGCCCTTTCTCTCGAGCCTCCTGCTCAATCTCTCGGTAGGCTCGCGTTTCCTTTAGTGAAATATCTAGCATCTGCTCAATCTCCTTCTGGCTCATGTCCTCGTAGCGGTACATCATGATTGTAGTCACAATATTGACCAGTGTCTGGCTAGAGAATAACGGAACTGTCGCTGTGTCTCTCGACAGTAGATACCGAGCCTCCTCACCTGCCTGTCCTGGTTCCAACGTTGTCAGGACCAGCAGTGCCAGCGATACTGGCAACTGCCGAATGTCACCTAGCTCATCGAGATATATCCGATACACCTGCTCGCTGCTCAGCAGGCAAAGGTAAGGCTCGATATCGTTCTGTTCGATCTTGCGAGAAGGGTAAATGATGACACTTTGCCAATTGCTGAAGCGCTCTCGGTTTCGGTAAAAGTACAGGAAAGCCTCGGCGAAGACCCTTTCGTAGAAACGCTGGTCTTTTTGAAACTGGACTTCACAGAAGTAGATGATACCGGGCACCCCTGTATTGGGCGGCAGAAAGACACCGTCCATCTCAAAGCGTGGCTCTTTCACTGTGACCGAATTGAAGCTATAGTCGGCAGCGTTATCCGGTGAGGTTGGCAGCAGATCAAAGAGAAGCTGAGGATACTGTTGAAACAGGTGGTAGAAAATAGAGTCTCGACGCATATCGGTTTAAGAGAAAGTTCTTACCCTCTGGCCATTGCCGCCTTTACGGCTGCTCTCTGGTCGCGGCGGGTGATCCAACGGTGATAGGTGCGATTGTGAACAGCCACTGAATGGCCCATCATTCGAGCAGAGACAGTGTCGGGGAGGCCAACGCCAATAGTGCGAACGGCCCAGGCATGGCGCAGGTCGTAGGGAGAAAAAGGAATGTCGTAGCGTTTGAACTGTTTAGAAACGAGTTGACCGACGAGCTGAAGGGTGGTGCTGTTTAGATCGGTATTGACTTTTGGCAGTCTGACCTCGCGTAGGTTGAAAGCATCTACCCATTCATGGTGGAAGGGCCAAACGTCGTGCTGGCCAGTCTTGGTCGATTCTAAGACTTCGATGGCGGCTTCTTCGTCACCGTTAGTCAACATGCTGTAATCGCTGAAGAAGACTTCGTGGTTACGCAGACCGTAGGTAGCCATGACGCCATAGACAAACTGCCAGGCCGGATTTTTGATCTTTTCGTAGGTGCGAAGGATTTCGGCATCGGTAGGGAGCGCTCGGAGCTGAGTTTTGCTATTGCCGTAGTTGCCCCAGTAGGCTTTTAGCTCGATCGGCAGCGGAATATTGAGGAAGGCTGCTAGCGCGTCTAGGGCCGTGCAGCAGATCTGACGGCTGCGAGAGTTGGCCGTGGTGCTTTGGACGGTGGCGTAGATGGCTTCGGGTAGAGAGTAGTTTGGATGCTGGGCGGCGATCGCCTGAAGCTTGTTGAAATAGGGAACGTAGGCTTTTCCCCAAGTGGTGCGGAGCGAGGACGGTTTGGCCGTGCCTGAACGCGACTGAAAAAAGTAGACCTCAAAAGCAGCAATCTGCGTAGCTAGATTAACGCCGCTGCGTTTGAGCCCCGCCATAGGGCCGAGATAGTCTTGCCAGTTGAAGGTGTTTTCAATCAGCTGGGCAGCGATGACCTTGGCCGTCTTTTCGATCTGCTTGAGCCCTGATTTGTTAGCAGGCAGGCTAAGAGGAATGCGCTGCTGATAGGCCCTGAGCCTAGGACTGTTGGGACGAGGAGGAAGCGTGCCGCGTAGATTGAGTTTGTCACCGCGACGCTCAATTTTAAGCCCAAGTTTAGCGGCCTTGAATCTCTGGTTGACTTTCGCAAGCGGTGTGTCTATCGCGTGTTGTACTGCTTTTGTGGCAATTTCCGCTGAAGGGAATGTTTCAGGCATAACGTTAGTTGTTACGATAGGCAAAGATTATTAAAACACTAAGCGTCAGGGTACGCGATTCACTATGAGCCGTGTGGGAGTTTTGCTGCTGAATTTGGGCGGACCAGAGAAGCCAGATGATGTACAGCCCTTTCTATTTAACCTATTTTCGGACCCTGAGATTATCCGAATTCCTTTTCCTGCTCTGCAAAAACCCCTGGCCTGGTTTATTTCAAGTCGGCGGGCCAAAACATCTCAAGAGAACTATCAGCAGATTGGCGGCGGCTCGCCTCTACGACGGATCACAGAAGAGCAAGGCTCGGCGCTAAAAGAGGCACTTAAGGAAAAGGGTAAGGACGCTGAGGTGTATGTGGGGATGCGCTACTGGCATCCGTTTACTGAAGAGGCGATCGCACGCATTAAGAAAGACGGTATCGAACAGCTCGTTGTTCTACCCCTCTATCCCCAGTATTCGATCAGTACTAGCGGTTCTAGCTTTCGTCTTTTGGAGCAGATTTGGCAGGAAGATCCGTCGCTAAACCCGATTGACTACACCTTGATTGAGTCTTGGTATGCGCGGCCTGGCTACGTGAATTCTATGGCTGACTTGATTCGCGCCGAGCTAGACAAGCTGCCGAATCCTAACGAGGCCCATATTTTCTTTAGTGCCCATGGTGTGCCAGTCAGCTACGTAGAAGAGTTTGGCGATCCTTATCAAAAAGAAATTGAGCACTGCACAGACTTGATCATGCAGGCACTGGGTCGGCCTAACGACTACACGCTGGCGTATCAAAGTCGAGTCGGCCCGATCGAGTGGCTACAGCCCTATACAGAAGACGCGATTGGAGCTCTGGCGCATAAGGGTGTCAAAGATCTAGTCGTTGTGCCTATCAGCTTTGTCTCTGAGCATATCGAGACGCTGCAAGAGATTGACATTGAATATCGTGAGATTGCAGAAGAGCAGGGCATTGAGGGCTTCCATCGGGTGCCAGCGCTAGATACCTATCCGCGCTTTGTCGCTGATATGGCCGATATGGTGGAAGAGGCTTTAAGTGGAAAACCCGTACATTTCTCTGATCTGGTAAAACCTGAGAAGAAGGTGCGAATCTATCCACAAGATAAGTCAGCCTGGGGAATGACGCCGGTCGCTGAAGTGTGGAATGGACGGTTAGCGATGCTGGGCTTCTTGGCACTAATAGCAGAGATTGTCACTGGGCAAGGACCCTTGCACCTGATTGGATTGCTGTAGTTGTCAGGCTGTAGTTGTTAGTATGAGCATGAGCACTTCAGCTTTCTTATCACTACTCTAGCTTTCTCTATCAGTACCTATGGCTAAAGCATTCGGACTACAGATCAGGATTTTGTTTGTCGTTGTTGTTGTGCTATGGGCCATAGAGATTGTCGATCAGGTGATATTTCAAGGGGCTCTGAATAATTTCGGCATTCGACCGCGATCGCTTCCCGGTCTTTTGGGTATTTTCTCTGCTCCTTTTTTGCACGGTAACTTTCAGCATTTGCTGGCCAATACGGTGCCGCTAGTCAGCTTAGGCTGGCTGATTATGTTGCGAAACACCGAGGATTTTTTCTGGGTTAGCATCATTTCAGCGATAGTTGGCGGCTTTGGGACTTGGCTGATCGGCTCACCCGCTAGCCACATTGGGGCAAGTGGCATTGTCTTCGGTTACTTTGGATTTTTGTTACTGCGTGGTTATTTTGAGCGCAGTGCGGTGGCGATCGCCTTTTCTATCCTGGTAACATTTTTGTACGGCGGTATCATCTGGGGCGTACTACCCACTCAACCAGGTATCTCATGGGAAGGGCACTTATTTGGTTTTTTGGGTGGCGTTCTAGCAGCTAGATTGTTAGCTAGACCAAGGCAGCCCTCTAACGATTTCTAGCCAATCGTTCTTGTTACTAGCTCTTAGAACTGATTCGGTATAAGAATTGACAGGGAGATTTATCTTATGAAACCCCTACGCCTTCTATCTGACTGCCTGATACCGCATCTGTCAGATAGTTAGCTGCTGCCTCTACCGCTGCGACTGCGTTCTCATACAGCATTCTAGTTGGCCCTAGCACACCTAAGCTGCCTGTTGGGCCGGGTGAGTGTCCATATCGAGAGGCGATCAGCGCACAGGCACGCATCGGCTCTAGAGGGTTTTCTGCGCCAATCCAAATCCTAATTCTCTGACGCTTAGCTAGCGGACTGCCAGTTTCTGTATCTGGTAGCAGTGGGTTTGCGATCAAAGGCCATAGCTGGTCTCGTCCATCTTCTAAAAGCTGGACAATGCTGCGAATTTGCTCACGCTCGGCAAACTCAGGCTGGTCTAAAGCTTCGGCTAAGCCACTGATTAGAATTTGAGAATTGGGCGCTGTGCTTGTCTTTTTAGCCAGATCGGCGATCGCACTTTGAAGCGCTTCTGTGTATCTTTGAAACGTCTGGTCTAGATCCGACCAGTCCAGCTTGGCATCATGCAAAGAGCGTCCTCTTAACTGGTTGGTCAAGAAATTAGAGAGCACCTGTAGCTCTGCGTCAATATCTAGGTGCTCATCTTTGAGTTCACTATCTTTGGGGTCAGGAGCTATTGGCAGCAAGACTGAATGGTTGTCGTAGATATCTAAAACGACTAGAAGGATCTGGTGATCGCTCACCCGAACCAACTTCAAATGCTTAACCACAGAGGTCCCGACATGGGGCAGGGTTACTAGCGCAATATAGCCGCTTAGGCGCGACAGTACCTGAGCCGATTCTTTTAGTAGTGCCTCCATGGCAAGGCCATTCCAATCAAGCCTATCGCTGAGCGTCGTTTCCATGCGACGAGTCAAAGGCTCAGACGGCACCATCAGCTCGTCTACATATCTACGGTAGCCAGAATCGGAAGGAATGCGCCCCGCTGACGTATGCGGCTGATAGAGTAAACCCGATCCTTCTAGAGCGCTCATAACGTTGCGAATGGTTGCTGAGCTTACCTGAAGGTCATACCCCTTTGCCAAAGACTTCGAGCCGACAGGTTCTGCCGTATTGACATAGTGACGCACCGTAGCGCGAAGAATATCCCGCTGCCTAGAGTTAAGCTTCATAAACCTGCTTGGTAAATCTGGGTTGTCATCACTCTCGCTACAAACACCTACACAGCCTTCTGGTCTTCTAGTCTTATTGCCTTTTTATAGGTACCTATAGAACTCCCTGTAGAACGTCGATGCGAACGCTTTGCCACTTCCTAAAGCATAGAGGATCATTTTGGACTCTTGCCGTTCGCTGTGTGCATTTTCTGTAAGGTCTTCCAGTTGCGATCCCCAATTTGAGTCAAGATGCCTCGTACCATATAACCGATCTGCAGTAATCATCCCAATACCTGGTAAATTCAGAGAGTCACCGTAATGTTTTTGCCTTTAGCTATCACTGCGTTTTCACCTCTACTGGACTCCTGAGTTGTCAGGTTACGCCACCCATGTCTGATCTTCCCTTCACCCTTGACCAGCTTCGTATCCTGAAAGCGATCGCCGCCGAGGGTAGCTTCAAGCGAGCGGCTGACAGTCTCTATGTCTCTCAGCCCGCTGTTAGTCTTCAGGTACAGAACCTGGAGCGCCAGCTAGATGTGCCGCTGTTTGACCGAGGCGGGAGAAGAGCGCAGCTAACCGAAGCAGGGCACTTGCTATTAGAGTATGGCGATCGCATTCTTAGCCTTTGCCAAGAAACCTGCCGCGCGATTGAAGATCTACAAAACCTGCAAGGTGGAACGCTAATTATCGGCGCTAGTCAAACCACGGGAACCTATCTACTACCCCGTATGATCGGCCAGTTCCGCCAGCGCTATCCAGAAGTCGCTGTGCAACTACACGTACATTCCACTCGCCGCACCTCGTGGAGCGTTGCTAACGGCCAAATAGATCTAGCCATCATTGGTGGAGAAGTTCCGCCAGAGCTGCAAGATTCTTTAGAGATAGCTGCCTACGCAGAAGACGAGCTAGCGCTAATCATGCCGGTTTTTCATCCCCTAGCGTCCAACGAGACTATTGCCCGTAGCGATCTCTACAAGCTGAAGTTTATTACGCTAGACTCCCAATCCACTATCCGAAAGGTAATCGATCAGGTATTGACGCGCGGCGGTATCGAAACCCGTCGGCTGCAAGTAGAGATGGAGCTCAATTCAATCGAAGCAATCAAAAATGCTGTGCAGTCTGGTCTAGGGGTAGCGTTTGCCTCTACCTCTTCTATTGAAAAGGAACTGCAGATGGGTGTGATCCATCGGGCGCGAATTGAATCGGTTGAGGTCAAACGCACGCTCTCTGTCATTTTTAATCCCAATCGCTATCGCTCAAAAGCAGCCGAAGCATTTACCAAAGAAATCTTGCCGCAGTTTACCAATCGGGCGCTGGAATTTAGAAAAGCTAGCGCTAAATCAAATGGGAAAGCTAACGGTAAGCCTAGCGCCGAAGACAAATTCTCTGAAGGCCAGCTCACTAAAGATAAATCCACACAGCCTACTCAGAACGCATCTGCTACAGTGCCTGATAAGGCCGAAGCCGCAGTCGATGCCGAGGCCGGTCGCTAGCGGTCGAGTTTCTCGTAACCTTCCTTTATGCAACTGCACTGCACTCGCCCAAAATGTCCGTCACCAGTCAATCATTTCTCGGATCTTGACGATCCCAACCTTTCTCATCCTCTAGCTCAAAAGTATTGCAGCGCCTGCCGGATGGAGCTAATTTTGCGCGGTCGCTATTTGCCAGTAAGTTTGCTAGGCAAAGGGGGCTTTGGCACTGCTTTTTTGGCAAAAGATTTTGACTCGCCGACGCAACGGCGCTGCGTGGTCAAGCTGTTTCAGCCGCCGGTCACGTTGAATCCATCACAGCTAGCAACCGCTCAAAGGCTATTTAACCAAGAAGCTATTGTGCTAGAGCGATTAGGTTTGCAGCACTCACAAATTCCGAACCTGTACGCCTATTTTCCGCTGCTAGTCACCAATCCACTGAACAATCAGTCAGAAGAACTGTTCTATCTCGTTCAAGAATATGTTGAGGGAGAGGATTTAGAGAAACTGCTCGACCGACGAGGAAAATTCTCTGAACTAGATATCACAAAAGTACTCACAGCGATGCTAGATGTACTGGGCTTCGTGCATAAGAACGATGCGATTCACCGAGATGTTAAGCCTTCTAATATCATTCAAGGGCAAGATGGCAAGCTCTCTTTGCTAGATTTTGGCGCGGTCAAGGAAGTGACTACGCCGACAGTAGGTCAGCGCGGTCCGACAACAATCTGCTCGCCTGACTACGCACCGCCGGAGCAGATTATGAGCGGCGCAGTGGATCAGACTTCTGATCTGTATGCCCTAGCGGCTACGTGCGTAGTGCTACTCACTAACAAAGAATCAAACCAGTTACGCAGTCCTATTTCAAATCGATGGGACTGGCAGTCTTCTGTACAGGTATCGACTGAGCTAGTACAAGTCCTAGATCGGATGCTACAGCCTAATCCGGGCGATCGCTTTCCGAACGCCGCAGCGGTCATGGATGCCCTGACGCAGAGCAGGCTGTCGACAGCGAGCCGGAAAGGCGCGGCGGTCGCTAGCTCATCGGCTCAGCCGGTATCGGCAAGTACTGCTCAGTCGACATCGAAGAGTTCGCCACCCAGCTCGCCACCCAGCTCGCCACCCAGCTCGCCACTAAGCTCAGTAGCAGGATCAGCGGTTCCCTCCTCGCCTGTAGTTCCTGCTAGCGCACCCGTTCAGCCGTTATCTCTACGTCGGTTTCTGGGGAATGCGGCATTTGCGGGTGTAGAAGGAGGACTGCTCGCGATCGCCTGCCTTAGCACTTTAGGAACCACTTTGATCGGCGGGGGTGCCTGGCTTGCCATGTTGGTAGTGCTAGTGGCGCTTCAGTTTCGGCGAGTGATTGAAGGTACAGATCTATTTATTATCGCCGGCCTCACCCTCGGGATTATCGTTTTCTTTAGACCGCTGCATTCCTTTGTAGCTGAGGGGGGCTGGGTCACCATTGCAGTTATTGCGTTGATGGCTGGTGGCGCGATGGTGATCGTAGCGATTATCTTTCGACTAATTTTTAGCTTGCTTTCCCGTATCATGTGAGGGATTAGCCCCCTCAAAACAGTCGACCAAAATAGTCTCATGGCCAAAAAGAACGAGCTTCCTACTCTAATTGCTGCGTTACTGTTTACGGTTGCACTATTGGGCGGGGGTGCCTGGTTTTTGATAAACCAGTTTATAGGCGAGACGGGACCGCTAATTTCTTCTCAGCGCGAAGGCGAGGTCGATACCGGAGCAGGCACTACAGGCTCTTCGCTAGCAGTTGAGGGGGCCGATGGTTCATCGGGGCAATCAATACTCCCTGGAGCGGCATCTGCTGCTAAGCAAAGAGGTTTGGACGCGCTAGCTAGGCAGGATTTTCAAACCGCTCAGGCGGAGTTCTCAGCGGCATTGCAAGCAGATCAAAACGATCCAGAGTCTTTGATCTATCTCAACAACGCCCAAATCGGCGACGCTGCTGCTCATACTATTGCCGTGGTAGCGCCAGTGGGCAGTGCGCTGAATGCTTCGCTAGAGATTATGCGCGGGGTTGCCCAAGCTCAAACAGAAATCAATCAAGGGGGTGCTACGACACCCTTGAAGGTGCTGCTGCTAGATGATAAGGGCGATCCAGATACTGCAGCTGAAGTTGCTGAGAGCTTGGTCGCAGAAGACTCTGTCTTAGGGGTGGTAGGTCACTATACTAGCGATGCAACGTTGGCAGCAGCAGCGGTATATGAAGCGGGCGAACTGCCAATGATCTCACCGACGAGTACAGCGGTTAGCATCTCGAACGCGGGTGACTACATCTTTCGTACGGTGCCTAGCGATCGCCTAGCCGCTGCAACGTTAGCCCGATACATGCTCAACGAAATCAACCAGCGGCAGGCAGTTGTTTTCTTCGATAGCAGTAGCGCCTATAGCCGCTCTGTGAAGTCAGAGTTTACAACCGAATTGCTGAGTAATGGGGGCAGTGTCGTCGCTGATTTTGATATCAGCGAGCCAGGATTTAGCGCGGGGCGAGCCCTTCAAACAGCAAAAGAACTCGGCGCTGAGGTTATCATGCTGGCGCTGACGGCTGATACTAATGACATTGCTCTCCAGATAATCTCGGTCAATCAGAAAGAGCTGCCAATGATTGGCGGTGATGATATGTACAACTTTAAGATTCTAGACGTGGGCCGAGCTAACGCCCAGGGGTTAGTAGTGGCGGTACCGTGGCATATCCTCAGCTATGACCAAAGTCGGTTTGTTAATGAATCTCGTCGACTCTGGGGCGGCGATGTCAACTGGCGGACGGTGATGGCTTACGATGCGGTAAGTACGCTGACCGCAGCTATTGATCAAGGCGCGACTAGAGAAGACATTGCCACTATCTTAGCAATGCCCGACTTTAGTGCGTCTGGGGCAACTGAGACGGTGAGATTTTTGCCAACGGGCGATCGCAACCAACCATCGCAGCTAGTAGAGGTCGTACCTGGTAATCGATCGGGGACTGGATTTGATTACGTACCAGTCGAGTGAAACGCATAGCCTGTAGATTTGCGCGTCCTGAGAAGATTGCTCGGTTAAGTGCTCGGTTAAAGGACTAAGAGAAAGCTAGCGCGGTGGATAGATGTGAAATCAAGGTTATTCATGAACAGTTTTTGGCGATCGCCTCTACGCTTAGCCCTAAACTCCACTTTGCGATCGCCCAAAATGGTTCGCTCAAGCTCGTAGCAAAGCAAAACAGGCCGTTTGCAGAGCAACTGTGCCGGACAGTTGTAGGACAGCAGCTTTCACTAAAGGCAGCAGCTTCGATCTGGGGGCGGTTAGTCGCGAACGTGCCAGCAGGCGAAAAGCTGAGCGATCATTTAGTAACTGTTGATCCGGCTGTTTTAAGAAGCTGCGGACTATCAGGTGCCAAGGCAAGGACAGTAGTCGAGCTTGCCCAAGCTGCCCAGGCCAATCAGCTAAATTCAAAAGAGCTCGGCGCGTTGTCCCCCACCGAACGAACGCAAAGGCTGACAGCGCTTTGGGGAATTGGTCAGTGGACCGCTGATATGATGGGAATCTTTTACTTTGGCGACGCGGATATCTGGCCCGATGGCGATGTTACCGCCAGGAAAACGCTAGAAAAGCTCACCAGCAAACGTAGAAAAACCATTCGCACAGCGGCTCAATTCTCACCTTACCGGTCATATCTTGCCTTGCACATGTGGCGTTATGTAGATGCGGTGCCGGACTAAATGCAATGAGGTAGCAATCCGACGTGAGACTTATGTAGGAGCGTTGATCATCAGCACTGGCAAGTCCTCGTAGCCTGTACCGTTTAGTTCCATTGACACCTTGCCAGACTCAAAGGCAAACTCTACCGATTCACCATTGCCCAGTGCGTCGTAAAAACCCACTACAAATTCGATGGCAGCCTTATCTCCCACCGCCTGACTCATCCCAATGGCGTAGGGGATATGCTGAGTGATCGCCGCTGCCTGCACCGACGAGTAACAGCCATTGAGGACAACGCATTCGATGTTGGCTTTATGAGCAAAGAGCTTGAACAGTGACGCTAGGGCAGACCCTGAAACGAGCTTGGGTGCGCCTGCTTCGTCTTCAAAGTACAGGCCCTCCTCGCCCTCACCATGCCCCGAGAAGTGAACAATTTGGGGGAGTTCTTCTAGCATGGCCCTTTGAAAATCTCTAGGGCGCACGGCCCACCGCTGAGCGATTTCAAACTTATCCCGGTGTTCGGCGCGTTTCAGTCCTTCGCTGATATCTCGCACTTCCTGATCTAATCGTAAGCGAGACGATCCTTGAGGATTAGCCGCTAATATCAATAGTTTTCGCTTGGATGGCGTGCTGCTAGGAGTGGCAAGCTGTTGGCTGCTGACCTGTTGACTGGTGACGGTGTTGCGATCACCCACAATAATCGCAGCGCCGTCTACATTGCCGCCAATATGAATGTCGCGAGTGCCACTCATCTTAATCAAGACTCCAATTTCGCGTTCTGTAATCAGACTACTATAGCCTCGCGTGCCTCACGACAGAGATACAGAAGTGAGCTGTCAGCGCAGATATAGACAGTACAGATATAAAACAGTTTGGATGCTTTCAATACTAAACTGGCTGTATGGCATGGGTTCATCCACGATTGCCTTTGCCATTGAGTCTAAGTTAAATTGAAAACCCATGAGTGAGCCAATCTATCAGCCTGTAGTCTCTGCTGGAGATAGCTCTCCCTTGCCATACCCATCGACTACGAAGGTTCGACATGTGGGCTGGTGGCTGTTAGGGCTATTTGCGATCGCGCTGCTCATCCGTCTAACGTATCTGGCCGCTAAGCCCGCCTGGATGGACGAGATCTCGACGATTCTCTTCAGTTTGGGCAATTCTTCTAGACTCATTCCAACTGATCAAATCATCACACTAGAACAGATAATTCGCCCCTTAAGCCTCACACCGGGTGCGACAGCAGCAGACAGCGCAACTTATCTGCTAGCCGAGAACAATCATCCACCGGCTTACTTTGTCTTGGCTCACTGGTGGATGATGTTTTGCCATCGGCTCATAGGTAAGACAGATGGGTATGCGTCTGTGTGGGCCGCTAGGGCATTGCCTGCTTTTTTCGGTGCGATCGCCGTACCCGTCAGCTATTGGCTCGGTTGGACTAGCTTTCGCTGTCGGCTCACGGCGTTGCTATGTGCAGCGCTGATGGCGGTCTCTCCTTTTTCTGTTTTTCTCTCACAAGAGGCCCGTCATTATACGCTGGCGATCTTGATGGTGATGGGGTCTTTGGGCTGTTTTGTACTCGCGGCGCGGGCGATTAGAGAACAGCGCGCGATTGGCTGGTTGACAGTAATTGGTTGGATAGCTGTCAATGCCTTGGGCGTGGCGGTTCATTATTTTTGTGCCATTACTTATTTCATTGAAGGATTAGTGCTGTTATATCTGTTAGTTCGAGACTGTGGGCAGGATCGATGGGCTGGGCTGCGATCGCGCTGGATTCGCATCTACATCGTCGCGTTAGGGACTGCAGCCGGGGCTTTGCTATGGCTACCAACGCTGTTGAACTTTTACGGCAGTCCGCAAACCACCTACATTACCGGATCTAGAGGCATTGGCTTTTGGCTAGGCCCGATCGCTCAATCAGTTGCGGGCGGGCTGTACGCAATTCTAGCGCCCGTATCGAATGGCTATGGAGCTGTAGCGGTGACGACGATTGTTATTTCTTGCATATTGTTGTTGTTTGGCTATGTGCCCTGGTTTGTGCGGATGGGCGTGCGATCGCTCAAGTTTCAGTGGCGACAGCCTGATCGGCATACAGGATTGCTAGCGGTTGGCGGATTCTTCATCATGGGTAATATCGTTTTCTTGGCAATCTGCTACGGTGCTGGCTTCGATATTACTCGGGGGCATCGATACAGCTTTGTCTTTTATCCCAGTATTGTGATTTTAGTCGGTGCAATGCTGGCACCCTTTTGGACCGAAGGTAGCCACCTTTTTAGACAGATCAAATTACCGCTAGTCAAGCGATTTATTAGCGGTCGGTCTTTTGTGCTGACGGTTTTAGGAGTCAGTTTTTTAGGTTCTTTAGTGATTGTTCTAGATCGTACCCATCTGAAATTCTATCAGGCCGATCGGTTTGTTGATTTTATTCAGGCAGAATCCGCCTATCCAGTCATACTCGGGGCTCAATCGATAGTCGGCGAGCAGCCTAGCGTGTATGGTATCGAGATTATGTCAGCCGCGTGGGAAATTCAACAGCAGTTAAAGAAAGATGTAGCGGCGCGATCGCGATGGCAGCGCGAACCTCGTTTTCTGTTGTTAAAAAAAGATTTGATTGCTAATAATGATTCTGAAGAAAACCTCAGAGATTTAGTGCGTTCGGTATCACAGCCGTTTGATCCGCCGTTTGACCTGTGGCTGCTAAGGATTTCGCCTTCCTTAGAGTCTGTCGGCTGTAGCGCACCTGTTCGGGGCAACAAAGGATCGTTTTCTCATAGTCATTACATCTGCAATGGGGCATAGCTGATCACCTGCCTGTGAAAAACTGAATCACAATGGTTGGATATGATTAAGACTGAAGAATGTAGTTTGGTTCGATGAATGATCCTGGCGATTGCATCTGAAACAGCCCCGTTAAAAACAGATAGTCATGGCGTTGTTCGAGTTGGAAACACTCGGGTTACGCTCGACACGGTAGTGACAGCTTTCCTGGAAGGTGCTACAGCGGAAGAAATATCAGAGCAGTATCCCGTGCTTCAGCTCTCTGATATCTACCTTACTATTGGCTACTATCTGCGTCATCGCAGTGAGGTAGACGGCTACCTTTTAGAACGACAGCAGCAGTCGGCTGCAATTCGGCAGGAAGTAGAGAAGAGGTTCAGTCCTGCCGGAATGCGAGAGCGATTGCTGGCAAGAGATTACCCGCATGCTTAACCAGTGACTGCTTTCCTTGCTGACGAAAACTTTAACAACCAAATTGTTCGCGGCATTTTTCGACGCCGAACTGATGTCGATATTGTCAGAGTTCAGGATATAGGATTGTCGGGTGTTGATGATCCTTCTGTCTTAGAGTGGGCGGCTCAAAACGGACGCATTGTGCTTACTCACGATGTAGCGACAATGATTACTTTTGCCTATGAGCGAATTGAAGCTAATCTGCCAATGCCCGGTCTATTTGAAGTGAGTCGTAGAGTTTCTGTTGGCATTGCAATTGAGGAAATTATCTTCATCTTTGACTACAGCTTTGAAGATGAATGGGAAGGTCAAGTGCGTTTTCTACCGCTCAGCTAGCATCTTTTAGATAGCATCCTCAGAGAATAAGAAGTCTGGGAGCCAGCCTTTGATGGTTTCCCAAACGTCGGTGGGGCCGATGCCAAAGGCTAGCCACAGGCCGAGCAGGAAGAAGGCGACAATTAAGGTGGCTTTGAGGGTGTCTTTGAGGAAGTCGACGAGCCAGAAGAAAACGACGGCTGCGATCGCCAGCGCACCTATGGTTAATGCAATGTCCACGCGAATCTCCTCAATTCTTCGGTTCAGCTCAGTCTTCGGTTCGGGTCAGGGTCTTGCTAGTGTAAATCAGTGTAGGCCGTTCTGATTACGGACGCGGCGGCTATAGCCGCGATCGCTTACAAGCTCCTTCATTAGGCGATCGCGGCAGTTAGCTCAGTGACAGCCATGCGAGCCCACTGATCGACAGCTAGAATGTCTTCTAGGGTGGGGGCAGTATTAAGATCATTTCGGTGGCGATCGCACACCTGTTCAATCACTTTAGCAATTTCTAGATAGTGAATCTTCTCTTCGAGAAATAGCGCCACTGCCTGCTCGTTTGCCGCGTTGAGTACGGCGCTCATTGTGCCCCCGGCCCGGCCCGCTGCGTAGGCTAGATCCATACAGGGATACTTCTGATGGTCCGGCTCGCGGAAGGTGAGCGTGCTGAGCTCTGCTAGGTTTAGCGGTTTCCAGTCAGTCGTGATGCGCTCTGGCCAAGAAATAGCGTAGAGCAGGGGCAGCCGCATATCCGGCCAGCCTAGCTGCGCTAATACCGAGGTGTCTTGCAGATGAATCATCGAGTGAATAATGCTCTGCGGATGAATGACGATATCGATATCGTCGTAGTCTAGGCCGAAGAGATAGTGCGCTTCAATTACCTCTAGCCCTTTGTTCATCAATGTCGCCGAATCAACGGTGATCTTTTTGCCCATCGACCAGTTGGGATGCTTGATAGCATCGGCCATCGTGACCTTGGGTAAATCTTCTACGGGCCAATCGCGAAAAGCACCGCCGGATGCGGTGAGCTCGATCGTCCGCAGGCCACCGTCAGGTACCCCCTGTAGGCACTGGAAAATAGCGGAATGCTCAGAGTCAGCGGGCAAAAGTTTGACGCCGTGCTTTTGGGCTAAGGGCAGCACAACGGGCCCCCCGGCGATCAGGGTTTCTTTGTTAGCTAGGGCGATGTCTTTGCCTGCTTTGATCGCCGCGATCGTCGGCAAGAGTCCAGCGCAGCCAACGATACCAGTGACGACAGCCTCAGCGTCTCCGTAGCTGGCGACTTCGACAATGCCAGCCTCACCCGCGACGATAATAGGCTGAGGATCTAACGTCGAGATTGCCGTTTTGAGTTCGGCCAGCTTGCTCTCATCACAAATGGCGACGATTTCTGGCTGAAACTGCATTACCTGCTTGGCAAGTAGGGTGACATTGCTACCGGCGGCGATGCCTACTAGCCGAAACTTTTCGGGATATTGCGCCAAAATATCGAGCGTTTGTGTGCCGATAGAACCGGTTGAACCGAGCAAGGTAATGGCTTTCACTGTAGGAATCCCATCTGTAATGTTTTCTTTATTTCACCACAACGCTGGTCACTTTGCTTGGGCTACTCCAAATGCACCTCTTTTTGGACACACCCGGATGCGGAATAAATAGACGCGGCATAATGTAGGCGCTACCGTAACGAGTAGCGTACTAGATGGAGACTACATTGATGGATGCATTCGCTCCGATTCCGCCCGATTGGACTAAAGATGCTGTACATGCTCAGCCGTTTGGGTGCCCTAGCTGCGGGGCGGGTAGTACAGAGGCGCAGGCGGTGTGGGTGAATCGGCGATCGCCTGTGTTTGGCGACGGACGCAAGCGAAAATATCAAGAGTTCTATCGATGTGAGTGCGGCTCAATTTGGTGGGGATGGAGTTCGGATCGACCGCCAGTAGACCTTGGGAAAGGCGAAACGATAAAGGGATGAAGAATAAACCCAATGGACATTCTCGTATTAGGCAGCTTAAACATGGACCTCGTGGCGCGGGTGGAGAGACTGCCGCAGCCGGGTGAGACCCTAACGGGCTCTAGCTTCGTGACGGTGCCTGGGGGGAAGGGGGCGAATCAAGCGGTGGCAGCGG
>NZ_JADEXO010000207.1 GCF_015207105.1 cf. Phormidesmis sp. LEGE 11477 | reverse complement strand
GTATAGGCATTAGGTGAGGCGATCGCATCTGCATCGTCGGAATAGTCCCGAGCAGCGCCACCTCTTGGGCTTCTAGGATGCCTTCGATTTCTTCAGCGGTACGAATAGTCCCATCGAGCATATCTAACAGGTAGATCACACCACCGCCGCTGACTAGTCCCACTAGCGCCCCCGCAAGCAGCACCATCGGTTTGCCTGGACTATCGATTACATTGACTTTGGCATAGGGCTCGCTAGCAACTACCAAACTGCTGACAGTCTCCGCCTCGGCGGCTTCGGCATCAATTAGGCTCGCCTGCAGCCGATCGTAGAAGGCTCGCCGGAGCACCACCTGCTGAGCCAGTCGGTTTCTTTCTAGCTCTTTATTTGGCAAGCTCGCATAATCTTGGCGCAGCCTTTGTTCAGATTGGGCAATTACCCTTTGCTGGTTGAGCAGAGCATCTCGCTGCGAATCGAGACTCACCAGCTGCGAAGCCAACGCAGCCCGAGCCGGATCGAGGTTGGCCTGAGTACCGCTAGGGATAGGCGCAACCGTACCATCGCCACCAAGCACCTCCGCCGATCGCCTGGCTAACAGTTCTCGGTAAGCCGCTAGACTTTCACTCAGCTCTACCATCGTCGGATGCTGATCGCGTAAGCCCTGGGCTCGCTGCAAAGCCATGACTGTCTCCGCCTCAGAAATTTGCGCTCTGAGCTGGGCGACTAGCGGATCGGCGCTAAGCGCGGAGGAGGCATAGGCCTGAGCTGGATTCATTCCCAACTGGCCCTGTAGGTTACGCATTTGAGCTTCAATGCCAGCAAGGGTAATTTCGTTGGTGCGTAGCTGCTGCTGGCTGCTTGAGATTGCGCCTAGTAGGCTGCCGTCGATTGAAGCTTGAATGGCAGGGCCTTCGTTACGGTCATAGGCTTCTAGCCTTTGTTCTGCCTGTCGCAGCTCGGTTTCGATTTCGGGTAGGCGTTCATTGAGTTCGGTGGCGATCGCCCTTAGCCGCTGCCTATTGGTGATTGCACTTAGCTCTACCATCGCATCAAACATGGTCTGCAGCACCACCTCTGTCACCTCAGGATCGCTTCCTGAAAAGCGTACGGTTACTCTCTGCTCATTGCTCTCTACGCCTTCTGCCGCTGCCGAGCGCACGTCAATCTTAGTGTTGGCGACCAGTTGCTTCGGCTTGTAGTCAATTCCTTGACTCGCTAGCTGACCGACCACTTCTTCTAACAAAATATCTGAGAGCAATAGCTCCTCGTTAATAATGCCTCGCCCCAGCGACTGAACCTGGTTGCCCGTCTCAGTTAGCGGGACTAGCGGCGAGTTGTTCACCAGCACCCCTTCTGATGAATAGGTGACCGGCGGCTCTGGCTGCAGCGCGATCGCAACAGACGCTCCCAAAATCGATAAGAACGTAAACAGACCCGCCCACTTATAGCGGTTCAGCGCTAGCAGATAGCGTTTTAGGAAGGGAGAAGCCATAAGGGTTGAAAGATAAAAAGATAAAGATAAGTAACTGTTTGAGATAGATGGCTCGGATCGGCTAGCTCAAATTGAATTGTTCAATTGACCCGCATTAAATGACTTGTTCAGTCCAACAAGCCGTTGCTATTGAAGAAAGTGTCAAAGAAGTTCGAAAAGCTGAGGATGTCTCTAAAAGGTCGAGAGACAGTTCCTAGCGCGTAGGAAATACGACCTACTAGGTTGCGGCCTACTACAATCACGTCGCCGTCTTGAAGCGGTGGATTTTGAGTAATGTCGCCCATGATGGCGGACTTGGCATCTAGCGTCACTGTTACTGCTCGCCCAGATTCAGTGTCATAGCGGATCAGAGCGACTTCCCCCAAATTGGCATTGTCTGGGTTGACACCTAGGACTGAAATGGCTTCTACAAACAAGCTACCGTTGTTGAGATCAAGTGTGCCAACGCCGCCCCTGCCGCCCGCGTAATTCAAGAAGCGCACGTTGATCACGGGCTGTGCCAGGGTAGAACGAGCGACCAAAAAGCTGTCGTAATCGTCTAGCCGACTAGGGTCTAGCTCTGGGATGACGAGCACATCCCCGTCTTCTAACCGGACATTAGGCAGCGAGCCACCTTCTCTTAGCGGCGTGAATAGATCGACGTTTTGGCTGCGCTCTATCATCTGACCTTGGTGATAGAACTGGCGCTGAATCTGGATGCCGCGCAGATCCGAGGTGCGTTTTGCGCCCCCGGCGCTTAGCAGGGCGCTGGCAACGCTAGGGTCCGCTAGTGGATAGAATCCTGGCCTTTGTACCGCGCCCAAGATCGTGACTTGAACGCTGCGGCGCGCCACTAGGGTAATAGCCACGTCCCGAGCGGCCTCTATCTCCACATATTGGTTGTAGAGGATCCGCAGTTGCTCTTCGGCTTGGGCGATCGTTAGCCCTTCAAACCGTACCCCTCCTTGGATAGGGACGATCACACTGCCGTTGAGATCGAGCGTGGCTTGAAAGCTTAGATCTGGGTAACGCTGTACGCTAACAAAAATCGAGTCGCCAGGGCCGAGACGATAGGCATCAAAATCTGGCTGCCAGTCTAAGTCTTGATTAGATTCGCTGGGCAGAGTGAGCGGGCGATCATATCGGGGGCTGCTCGCGGGCGGCAGGGTAGGAATCGTTTCTGCCGGAGTGGTTTCGATCTGACTGTGAGCTGGTGAGACCGGAAGCGATAGCAGCGTACACAAAGTCAGCAGACTGCTGAGAGCTGACAGATTGCTGGTAGAAAGACGGCTGGTTGAAAGTTCTTGGTGGTGGGGTCTGCATTGGCCTAGTTGGCGAGTGTTGGTCATAGCCGCTTACCAGTGAATACGCTGTTCGAGAGGTTAGTTTGGATTTTTTCTCCTAAGTTTTGAGCCAGGGTTTGATAAGGGGTGATGTCGCTGAGCGGCTCAATCGGTAGCCAGAGGCTGACCGCAACCCAAGGCAGGCGCTGATAGTAGCGCCACTGCATCTGCTGGTCGGCCCAAAACCATTTGGCTACAGAAGCGCTGCCCCCGCTAGGCCAGGCATACCATTGCAATACGGCATAGGTTTGGGTTTGATTCCAGGCCCGGAAGAAGTCAGGCTTTATTTCGGCAGACTGGTCGGTCGGTGCGCTAAAAGATAGCGTTTGGTAAGAATCGGTTTTCCACTGCTGCGACCCTTTGATGTCCACCCATTCAACTTCGGGCTGATCTTTCTCCCAGATTTGCGGACGTAGCAGCAGTACAACAGTGCTTGGATCTGCTGTCGCGTTTGAGTGAGATAGCTGTTGAATAGACCAGTCAGCGCCGCTTATTTTCCTTCGCAGCTGCTCTTCGGTTGTCCATTCAGGTAGCGTTAGGCCCTGATCTCGGAGGCTTTGAAGCGCCGTTTGATTAGCGACTTTGGGCGGGGTTGTCCAAGGCCAGCTAGAGGCGTATCTAGGCAAGGCGCTAACGGCCACGAATAGAGCAAGTAGCGCGCAGATGACGAGAGGCACAATGGCCGATTTCTGAGCCGATTTATTCTGAGCTGATTTATTTGGCGAGGAAGAATCTGGTAAGGAAGAAGAAGACACAGTGTGGAGAAAACCTATATTTCCAGAATGATGTTTCAGAATGATGTTTCTAAAAGTGAACGACCTAGACAAAGGCAGCCGTTTGACTGGGGCGATCGCTAGAAGTAATCGGGTCTTGGCGCTATCTCTGTCTGAGGGGTCTCGGCTTGTGGAGGGGTAGAGGCTGGTTGCTGTGAAGCTACGGTGCCATTGTCAGTACTGTTGTGGGCGATCGCGCGGTAGCTGTGATCATTAATACCGCCGCTCACTTGCAGCGTGGCAGGTAGATAGCGTTCTATAAATTGGATAAGTAAAACCAGACAGCCGAGCATCGCAGCGGAGTAAAGATCGCCGCCCCAGCTATCGTGCAGCCACTTGAAGGCGGCGGTCATCTGTTCTCCATGGAAGAAGGTAAGCGCAGCATTGCGAATAATGTTGCCAATGACGCTGATGGCGATAATGCCAACAAAAAAGAGGCCAGTCCTGAACTTGGATCGGTTGAGGCCAGTCCAGTAAGTCAGAATCAGACCTGCATAGAGGCTGGTGAATAGCATTTTGAGCCCAGCGCAGTGAGGCGCAACTTCGACCAGCTGATCGTTGACGTAGAGATAGATGCCGTCAACGACGACGTTAACGTCGAACTGAAGCAGGATAAAACCGGCCACGCCAGCAATGAAGCTCTGTAGCGGTAGGATATAGGGCTCGATCAGATAGGGAAATTGATTCGGCGTAGATAGTAGAATCAGCACCCAGGGAAAAGCATAGTGTTTGAAGCCAGCGCCCCCTTTCATAGCCAGCAGCAGTCCTGCTAACAGTAGAGGCATTGAGAGGTTCATCAGATCTAGCAGACCGCTGTTATAAAACAGGGCTGCGCCTACTAGTAGCGGGGCCGCCAGCCAGTGAGTACGGTCGGGCAGAGAATGCCATTGCGATCGCGACTCCCAAACTAAATAGCCGGCAAAAGGAATACCTAACAGTCCATGACTGAAATATTCGTGCTGGATGCTGATGGACTTATTCAGCCAGCCATCTACCCAATGCCAGATCAGCGGCGCGTACAGCACACCCAGCAGACTCAGGATGATGAGTTCGAAGGGGAGCTTGGGTGTGGCGCGGTTGATTAGCA
>NZ_JADEXO010000206.1 GCF_015207105.1 cf. Phormidesmis sp. LEGE 11477 | reverse complement strand
GCAGTACTATTGTATCAAAAGTTGCCATGATTGAGCAACATCATACGCAAGACTGTTCGCAAAGCTCACCCGTTTACACCACCCCCTAAGCTTCGCTATAGACGGAGTCCTAGCGGAGTCTGGATAGAAACCGCTTATTCGGCTAGAAACTTATTGCTCACCCAGCTAGATATGCCGCTGATCAGTGCCCCCGCCATCAGAATGCCAATAGCGGGCATAAATAGCGAATCCCAAAGGCTGTACCACAGGTCAAAGCCAAGATTGATATTAGTCGCCCGGCCAATTAGCGCCACTACAAACCAACCAAAGCTCAGTAAAACAAAAAATAGATTAAACATCAGCGCGGTATCAAGGAAGGCACCTACGCGATCTTTTATTTGCTCTTTCATAAAGGCAGACTCAAACAAATACTCTAGCAATCTTGTGGGTCATCCTAGTCGATATAGCATTTATCTAAAAAGATGGCCGCCTCGTAAGAGAAGCGGCCATTTTTTGACTATTCATAATCTCGACTAAGCGCTTTTGAGCGTGTTCTTAACGGACTAGACTGCTTTGACACCCTCCAGATCAGCGATGATATTGTCAGGGTCAACATAGTGGCATACGGCATCGTCAATACAGATCAGCGCCCAACCGGATTTGTCTAGCTCTACAAAGGTATAGTCTGCATTTTGTACAAAGCTACCTTTGTGGTTACGAGTTTCTGGCTTGATTGAAACTGGTTGAAGGTTCATAATCAGCGACTCCTAATAGGGTGTACGCAGAATGAAAAAGTCCTTGCTGCCCACTCGAACCGTGAACGCTCTGAGTTGAAGCTCTAGGTTGAAACTCTGAACTAAGGCTTTAAGTTAAGGCTCTAAGTTAAGCAAGACTTATCAACTGCTTTACCTAATCTTATCAGTGACTTCTGGGATCGCTCGTTAAGTTATTGTTTCAGACGCTGCGAGCCTTTAATAGGGCGTGATCACCTCTGAATCACTTGTCTCAGTAATGCCTAAACCCTGATGATGAAAGCACTTTATAGATGAAGTGGGGATCGTCAAGGACGCTGATCCCCGTCCAGTATTTCTAAGTTCTGTTGTCATTACTTAATGAACTAATATTAAGCAGCTCTGTCGCTTCAAATAGCTGAAAGCCACTCTCACAGGCTGGTTCAGGAATCAAACAACCATTTTTGGACTCTCTTCAGACTCTTCCAATCGGGCTTTCTTCTTAATCCTTCTTCAAAGTTCTCTTGGACTTCTGCTTTGAGCTCATCCACCGCAAAAACCATCTGCGAGATGAGGTCAATCTGATCACGGACGCCGCTTTTGCCGGTTTCTAGCAAGGCGATCGCTAGGTTAATGCGCGCCTGTGGATCTTTAGGAGCAAGCTTTACTGCCCTTTGAGCCGCTTTGTAGCCAGCGTTGGGCTTATCCGCTAGCAAATATAGCCAGGCTAAACAGGTTTGGGCCGCGCTATTTTTTGGGGCCTGAGCGCAGATATCTTTGAAGATAGGCAGGAGAACCTCGGCAGACTCACCTTCTTTGTAGCGAGAAATGCCCTCTTCAAACTGGGTTTCTAGGGTTTGCATATTAGAGAGTAGACCTGGTTTTTCTGTTAGTTAGAGCGCTATTAGTTAGAGCTACATTAGTTCAGCGCTCTACTAGTCAGAGCGCTATCAGTTAGAGCGCTATTGCTCAGAGCGGCGTCAAATTGTTGGCAAATTTTGGTCAAAGCACTGGTGAGTGATGCGCTGACCAATAAGGTGCTAGCAAGCTAGGTGCCAAAGGATTTACCGCAGCCACAAGTCTGGTTAGCATTGGGATTAGTGAACTGAAATCCACCGCCAATAAGCGCATCGCTATAGTCGAGCATCAGGCCATAGAGATACAGCAGGCTCTTGCGATCGCACACGACTTTGAATCCTTCGTAATCGTACACTTCATCGTGCTCACCCACATTGTTAGGATCTTCAAAATCCATCATGTAGGACATGCCAGAACAGCCGCCCTGACGGACCCCAACGCGCAAACATAGGTCGCCTTCTTGCTTATCGCGTAGGGCTTTGACATGAGTCAGCGCGGCTTCAGACATAAGGATGCCTTTTTCGGCTTGGGCAGTTGCCTGAGTGGTGGTTTGAGACATAGGGTTTAGCAAAAGGTGGGTGGGCAGGGATGGCGTTAGCTAAGGTACTCGCGCATCTCGCGCATAAGGGTACATTGGTTGGCTATAGTTTAGCGCATTGGTTTTCGACTTCAGCCGGACTTTAGTCAATGGTGAACTGTCGTGTCGCTCTAGAGCAGAGCAATACGACAGCGCTGACAAACTCGGTAGAATGGCACAGGTCAGTTGATCAAAATCAAACGATCAAATACTGAGAATCTTTCAAATACTGAGAATCTTTACAAGCCGCTTAGCCTCATGCATCAACTGAGTCCGTTTACCTGCCGCCGCCTGAGCCATTTGCCTCGTCTGACGAGCGTGTGGGAGTGCGATCGCAGGCCGCTGCCGATGATGCCGCCAGCCATCGGAGACGATGATGTCCCGCTGAAGGGCGACTGCATCTTGTGGGTGGATAGTTTGCAGGGCGTGGTACGAGGTATGAATGTAGTGCCAGCCGAGACTGGTCATGAGGCGATTGTCCGAACGCTCTTGCAAGCTATCGAAACCCCTCAGGGGCAGGTAGAGCCCGCTCGACCTAGAAAGGTGGTGGTATGCGATCGCGAGATTCAGTTTTTCCTCCGAGGGGCGCTGCAGTCGCTAGATATTCCGGTTGAGCATTCTCCAGAGCTGCCAGCAATAGACGAAATCTTCGAGAAAATTCAGTCGGCTGTCCCACCCCAAGTTGAGCTGCCAGAAGATTTTGAAGAGATTTTATTAAAGAAGGCCGCGACAATATGGCAAGACGCGCCTTGGAATGCTTTTAGCGAGCAGGAAATTCTGGCGATAGAGCTCAACCGCTGGGAAATCGAGACGCTATATCTATCTATACTTGGCATCGCTGGCCTAGAGTTTGGTCTGTTGTTCTACCGCGATCTAGACTCTTTGCGACAGTTTCGCCACAAGCTGCTTAGCAGCGATGACCGAGAAGAGGCCATGCAGCAGGCTTTCTTAGAACAAAACTGTCTTTTTATTAACTTCAATCCGGCTGAAGGGGTGGTGCCGCTATCTAGCTCGTCGGTCAGTGGCTTACCGGCAGCAGCGGTGGACTATGACTTTGGCAGTGTGCATCCGTTAGAAGGGCTGCGATCGCAGCTAGCAGAAGAAGAAGCCGCCAGTTTGGTAGTCGCCCTAGAAGCGCTCCATCGGTTTTTGAAAAAACATGATGTTCACACTAAAAACTTTTCGCTGCAGTCGATTAGCAGCCGATTTCGCATTCCTAACCCAGCGTCACTAGAGCAGGCAGGAAAAGAACTAGTCCCGGTCAAAATTTCTACCCTGCCAGAAGTTTCTGCGGCCTTTCTTAGCGAGACAGGCAGCGACAGCAGCTTAGCTGACATGGGTTTTGAGCTAGAAGGAGAACTTGGAGAGTTTCTAGATTCTGCTAACGCAGCGATCGTCGATGACAGCGTGCCTGAAGGATCGCTGATCATGCTGAGCAGCTACAGAACTAAGGAGATCGAACAGCTTAGAGAGCACCGCCGTATCTATTATCAAAACTTTCTTACCCCGCCAGAGAAAACCCCCTCAAGCAAAGCCAAGTGGCCGGTGCTAACCATTCAAACCACGCGGCCCAAGGCCAAACAGCTAGTTGAGCGGCTCAAGCTAGAAGGGGGAATTCAGGCCATCTGCTTCAATCCTGGGAGCGACCTGGCGAGTGGCCAAATATTTCAAATTGGCCTATTAAAGACCGCAGCCGGGTCTCTGCATTTGTTTAACGAATACGAAATCAATGAGCCCACGGATTCTCAGGCGATTGAAAAGTGGATGCTCAATAGTGACAGCAACAATGGCTGCTGTGGCTGTATCATCGCAGCGGGAGCCACTGGGGGAAAGCGCGGGCGACCGACTGCTAGAGAAATAGTGGCCTTTTTTGAAGTGTTCACCAAGCTACCAGAAGAGCTGGGATTGACGCCACTGGTCATGAGCTACTCCACTGAGTGGTAGGGCGAGATGTGGTAAGACCAGAGATGACAAGACGAGATAGAAATCATGGCGTCGTCTACAGTCCTAGCCGTTATTGCTGGCAACTGCTTACTAGCAGCGCTAGTAATGCTCATGATCAAAAAGGTTTGGCGATGGCGGTGCGAGCTGACTCGGCTAACGGCTTGGCTGCGGTCGGTGGGCGGGGAGAGTGGCGCTGGTCATAGTGCTGACAACGCTGCTAATGCAGTCGCGATCGCGTCTCAGCAGATGGGGTTGGCCTTGATGATGAGGCGATCGCACATCGCAGAGACTCGGCTGAGATTAGCCCGGTTAAAGTTAATCTCTCATCAGATTAATCAGCTGCTGGGCCTGATCCGTCTGCTGATAGTGATTGGACAAAGGCACAGACGCAAAAGCCAGCCATCTAGGCCCTCATCAGCCAAGTAAATCCGTCGTAAATCAAGGGCACGCAGGTTCTAAAGGCTTGACGCTCTCCCCCTAACCCTATGGGTATAGTCGGAGATTCTTGCTTCAAAGACTCTTAACTAGATACCTAAGCAAGCTTAAGTACCCCCGTCAGCCCGTCTCGACAAGCATTTTAATTAACGTCC
>NZ_JADEXO010000075.1 GCF_015207105.1 cf. Phormidesmis sp. LEGE 11477 | reverse complement strand
TTTCTAAATCGGTGCCCACCGCCACGATTTTGCCATCAGCCAAGATTACCTCTTGCGCTTCTATCTCTCCAGATGGCAGCAGCACCTGCGCTTTGCGAATCGCCAGCGGCACTTGCGTCATACTTGATCTAGCTCGCTTACACAGACTTTGGATGGCTACTGCTACTCTAGCGATACAAGTAAAGTGGTAGAACGCTAACCCCTATCAAATTTAATGTTTTGAGAGTGGTGGGTCGGTTTTGGCATCTTGCTCAAAAGCACTGGCTCAAAAGTATCTGCCTAAAGGCACTTGTTTAGGAATAGTCATAGCTTCGTCGCCCGCAGCCCTGACCACCGTTAGAGGTACGTACACCATCAAACTGAAACACGCGCAGCACTAAGATATAGCTACTTCGCTCTATAGGTATCAGCGGTTTCACCTATCGGAAATGTACAGAGCGAAGTGGTCAAGGCCATATCTAACCGTCTATACTTTTTCAACTATCGAGTTCATATAAGCCGTGTCTGAAAAGCAACAAAATCCATGGGTTGAAGGGCTACAAACGGTCGCTCTCAGCATCTTTCTCGCGCTGGGCATTCGTCAGTTCGTGGCCGAAGCTCGGTTTATTCCTTCAGAATCAATGCTGCCCACCCTCGAAGTCGACGATCGCCTAGTAGTCGAAAAGATCAGCTATCACTTCAATCCTCCCCAAAGAGGAGACATTATTGTTTTTCGAGCTCCCCAAGCAGCGCTCGATGCGGCTCACTCCACCACTAACGACGCCTACATTAAGCGCGTTGTCGGGCTTCCTGGCGAAGAAGTAGAGGTTAGAGATGGCAGAGTTTTTATTGACGGTGCCGCGCTAGAAGAAGACTATATCCAAGCGCCCCCAGCCTATACCTGGGGTCCGCAAGTTGTTCCTGCCGAGGAGTATTTAGTGCTGGGCGATAACCGCAACAGCAGCTCTGACGGCCATGTGTGGGGGTTCTTGCCTCGTGAGAGCATTATTGGCAGAGCCGTTGTCCGCTTTTGGCCGATTCAGCGCATCGGTGGATTAGAGTGAGGGCGGCTTTGCTCAGCGACTGGCTCAGTAACTTGTTTCCAAACTGCTAACCCAATAAGTCCGAAGACTGAATTGGCATAGAATAGGCCACATTTTGGCTGGATGACGGGTACTTTATCAATAAGTATTGATGATGCAGTTCCCCTCTTTCGTTATGACTAAGCAACAGCCTCGCTTCTGGGTAGAAGCCTTACAAACGGTTGGTCTTAGTGTGGCGCTAGCTTTTGGTATTCGCCAGTTCGTAGCCGAAGCGCGGTTAGTGCCCACTGGCTCTATGCAGCCCACCATTGAAATTAACGATCGTCTGTTTGTTGAAAAGATTAGCTATCGATTTCATTCTCCAGAGCGGGGCGATATTATTGTCTTTCAGGCACCGCAAAAGGCTTTGGATGCCGCCCAGTCAACGACTAGAGATGCTTACCTAAAGCGCGTTGTGGGTCTGCCGGGTGAAGAGATCGTGGTCAAGGATGGTCAGGTCTTTGTCGATGGCAAGGTGCTAGCTGAAGACTATGTCAAAGCGCCTCCGTCCTATGTATGGGGGCCAAACGTAGTACCAGACGATCACTATCTCGTACTTGGTGACAATCGTAACAGCAGCTCCGATGGCCACATCTGGGGATTTTTATCAGAAGAAACCATTATTGGTAAGGCGGCGGTTCGGTTCTGGCCGCCGAGTCGAATTGGCGGATTAGATTGATATAGCTCGTCTCGGATATATCCATTGCTGGCTGCGTCGAGGACAGATTCCTATAGCTGTTTGTCCTTGTTGTAGATAACGGGCATTTGACCTTCCCACTGATTCCATAGGCTATCGTCAGTGATTAAGTTCGCCATGAAGTCACCGACATTGATCCGACTAGTCGAGCCCGCATCAAAAATTGCGCTCCTAATCGGTGAAGGATGCACTTCGTACTGACTCACTTGCGCCTCATCAGTCAGGTTATCTGGACGAACTACGCTCCACTCGATGCTTGGATGGTTCTGACCAATTTTGACTCGCAGATAATCTGCGGCCTGTTCATTGTCCGCATGCGGAGGTAGCAGCGTCCGAATCAGCCAAATGACGCACTTTTGTGCGAATGAAACTCGCTCATGCAGATCCCGGTTGCTGTTACCTGCTGTATTCATCAGTACGACTTTGGTTGGCGTCTCTGGCAGGTTGAGTTTAATCGCGCCGCAGATCTGACGCAGCGCGTCAGTGACTAGCTTACGCGGCTGGCCATAGATGCCACGCCAGCTTAGGTTGTGGCCGAGGCAAGAAGCTACCGCGCTGCATCGACCAGTGTATTGAGCCATTTCTACCTCGCTGAGATTGAGCGGACTAGCCTGGACTATTTGTAAGTTGTGGTGCGTTCGGAGCGATTCGGGCAGCTTTTGGGGCGATCGCACAATTGCAATGACGGTCAAACCACGATCTAGCAAAGCTTGAACTAATAGGCGTCCGGTAGCGCCACTAGCACCAACGACAAGAATCTTGTTCATATGTGATCTAGCAGTAGTTGATCTAGCAGTAGTTCCATACCTGGGAGACTTTTCCCTGGATAGTTTGATCAGCCCAAGGCGTGTTGAAAGCCGATCGCGATCGCAGGTTTTGAGCGCTGACGGTCCACTTAGCCGCCGGATTAAAGAGGGTGAGCTCGGCGATCGCGCCAACTTCCAATCTGCCAGCCTCTAATCCAAGACAGCTAGCTGGCCCAGCACTCAGCCGATGCCACAGCAGTTCTGGAGACCATCTTCCACTGTCGACAAAGGTTTGCCACAGGATAGGTAGCGCTAGCTCTAGACCAATCGCACCGGGTGGTGCTGACTCGAAGGCGACGGTTTTTTCTTCGTAGGTGTAGGGGCTATGGTCGATGGCGATCGCATCCAATACGCCCGCTTCTACAGCCTCTACTAAAGCCTGTCGATCGGCGGGCGTACCCAAGGGCGGATCGTGTCGGAGGCTAGGCTGATAATCTGCCAAATCTCCTGTGTCGAAGCAGAGATGATGCCATGCAACGCTAGCGGTAATCGGTAGCCCCCGCTCTTTTGCCTGCTTGATTAGGGCGACGCTGCGGGCGGTAGATACCCGCATAATATGAATGGCGGTTGGAATTTCAGCGACGTATTCTAAGAGCGTGGCCAGCGGTGACGTTTCGGCGATCGCACTGACGCCAGCTAGACCTAGGCGCAGGCTATCGACGCCCTCTCTAGCCGCACCATTCCCGGCAATTTGAGGATCGCAAGGCCATAGCGCCACAGGTATGTTCAACGGCTGAATATACTCCAGCAGACGTCTAACTAAGACTGGATTGGTCAGCGGCTGAGCATCCGCAAATCCGATTGCCCCTGCCGCCGATAGCTCAGCAAACTCGACAAGCTGCTGTCCGTTAACGCCGATGGTGATGGCCGACCAGGGCATTAAGTTGGTTTGACTAAGTGGAGAATCGTCGCCTTGGGTTTGGTCGCTTTGGGTTTGGGTGGCAAGTTGTGTCTGAGTGGCGAGAATAGAGGCGATCGCGCTGACATTATCTACCGCAGGTTGAGTCGTCGGCAGCAATCCGACACGGGTGAAGCCGCCTGCGGTAGCGGCCTGCTGCAAAGACGCATAGGTCTCTCTCGATTCGTAGCCGGGTTCGCCGCTTTGGCTGTAGAGATCGATTAATCCAGCCCCTAGGTACTGACCGCTAGCCTCAATGATTTCAGTATCGGCTGGGAGATCTGCCACTGAGGTCGAGTTAGCAGCGCCGCCGTTGGGCACAATTGCCGCAATTCGACCCTGAGTAATCAATACATCGCCAACGCCATCATCTGTCAGCTCAGCAGTGCTCCCTATCAGGGTTGCCTGTCTAATCAACTGCGATACGGTATTTCGCGACATCACACTCGACACCACGCTATAGAGCCCCAGCCGCTGTCTGATCGAAGATGCTGCCCGACAGATGCGTAGTGATATTAGCTGCGCTCAAAACTGGTACGCTATCTGGCCCGGCGTGATAGTCGATGACGCTGACGGCACCGTTCCCCTGCTTGAACTGCCAAAACTTCTCTGGCCCCAGTCCAAAGAGCTGACACAAAATCGCTTTATTAATCGCATCGTGAGCGACCACCATCACCGTCGGTGGCGTTTCCCAATCATCGATGCCCTCGCTGTAGGTCGCAACGATATCTCCCCAGCCCTTCTTGGCCCTAGCCCATACGTCATTGAGATTTTCCCCTGCGGGCATCTGTACTGTCTCAGGGCTGCTTTGCCACTGGCTTAACATGCCAGGATAGCCCGCCTCGATCTCAGCTTCTAGCATGCCTTCCCACTCACCGTGGCCAATTTCCCAGAGCTGCTCTGTCGTCTCTAGATCTATGCCTGGGTGGTGCTGCAAGATGGCCTCGGCGGTTTCTTTTGGTCGCAGCATTGAAGAGCTCACCGCCACATCAATTTTCACCGCTTTGAGGAACTCTCCGGCCTGCGCCGCCTGCCGATGGCCGTTTTCATTGAGGGGAATATCGATCTTGCCTTGGAAGCGACCGTCTCGGTTCCAGTCGGTTTCGCCGTGGCGTACCAGTAAGAGTCTTATGCCTTTGAAGCGCGATCTCCGCTGAGGAATTGGCTGACCTAGATGACTGGTCAAGTTCAACGACTCTAATTGCACACTGGCCGCCTGCACACTGGCCGTCTGCACACTGGCCGCCTCATCTGCTTGCCAATCGCCTACAAAATTCAGCACGTTGATCGCGCAGTTGTCTTGTCCCATACTATTCAAGCTTTCTGGGCCCAGCCCAATGGCAGAACCTATCAGCGCCCGGTTGATAGCGCTATGACCTACCAGCAAAATGGTTTGGCCCGAGTGCTTGCTCAAGACAGTCTGCCAAAACAGCGCTGCTCGTTCCCAGATATCTCGAACCGGGTAGAAGTCGGTCGTTGTTCCGTCCTCATTAGGCAGCGGCATGACAAACTCATTGGGCAGCGTTCGCCAGGCTATGTACATTTCCTGATAGTTAGCCTCTACCTCGTCGAATGACTTTGATTCCCACAGCGGCAGATTGATTTCTTTAATTTGGTCTGTGAGCTGAATTTCGGGCACTGTGTTGCCAGCTTGGCCCAGGGTCTCAGCAATGATTTCACAGGTGCGCCGAGCTCGCTTTAACGGGCTGGCATAGACAGCATCTATTGCCAAGCCAGAGAGCGTTTTTCCTACCTTTTGCGCCTGCTGTTCGCCTAATTCTGTGAGGACCGCTTTATCGTGATGCCCTTGAATCACTCGGCTGGCGTTCGAGGTACTTTGACCGTGCCGAACGATGATAACAGTGGTTTTCAACGGAGCTGCCTCGCCTTTCGATAGAGCTTTCCAGAGCCATCTTACAACGAAGCGCTGACTGCCATTGGCAGAACTGCCAAACACTAAGATGACTACAATAATCACTATGCAGCTCACCCAAAAGCAAGTCATTACCTATAGCCCCGCCTATACCCTGGTTCCAACATACGAGTGTTTCAACCGCTGCACTTACTGCAACTTTCGCCGCGAGCCAGGCACTGACGAGTGGATGAATCTAGAAAAGGCGAGGGAAATACTGACTGACCTGCCGCCTGAAGAAGTGATTGAGATTTTGATCTTGAGCGGCGAGGTGCATCCAAAAAGCGCTCGTCGCTCCGCCTGGTTTGAGCGGATCTATCAGATGGGCAAACTAGCGCTGACAATGGGATTTTTGCCCCATACCAATGTGGGCCCGCTCAGCTACGAGGAAATGGCAGCGCTCAAGCAGGTAAATGTCTCAATGGGTTTGATGCTAGAGCAGGTGACGCCTGTTTTATTAGAGACGGTACATAAACAGGCACCGAGTAAGCAGCCCGAGCGGCGTTTAGAACAGCTAGATTTTGCAGGCAGACTAAAGATCCCGTTTACAACAGGAATCTTGCTGGGTATAGGTGAAACGGTTGAAGATTGGCAGGAAAGCTTAGAGGCGATCGCCCGCTCGCATCAAAAGCATGGCCATATTCAAGAAGTAATCTTGCAGCCACATCAGCCGGGAGAAAGCCAGAGTGAAACGCTATCACCTTGCTATGGCCCCACCCTACTAAAAGCAGTCAAATTGGCTAAGACTGTTCTTCCCTCAGACATCGCTATCCAAATTCCGCCGAATCTAATTCTCTCGGATCAGGCGTTACTAGACTGTATTGCCGCAGGGGCAACAGATTTAGGCGGCATTGGGCCGATTGATGAAGTTAATCCAAATTATAGTCATCGCGATCGCCAGGCTATGAAGCGACTTCTAAATACTCAGGGCTGGACATTGAAGTCAAGACTACCTGTTTATGAACAATACAGCGGCTGGCTACCTGTTGAGGTTTACAAAATGGTTTTAAGCCATTCAGCCTCAGCCGGAGAGAGCATCGGCGGTGGTGGCGCTTGACTGTAGTCGAGTGTCAGCTCGTATGCAGCCTCTTGATAAATTTCAGTCAGAACAGACTGTAGATCTAGGGGAACATCAAGATCCGGCGACTGTAAAGGCACTGGCACGACTGGCAACGGCGTCGATAGCTCTACTGGCCAGATCTCAGTTTGTTTCGTCTTGGTGCGGGTAAGCGCGATGCAATAAGAGACTTTAGGAAGACGGGGATGAGCAAAAGGCCGATGGCCTCGTCTAAGCAAATCTAACTCAAGTAGATGAACATCAGCTCGATAGAGTCTTTTTCGCTTTTGACGATAAGTTGTCAAACCCGGTTCACGCTTGTTAACTGGAGAGAGAACCTCGATACTAGTCACCAGTCTATTGTTGGCGGTATCCCGGATTTCGACGCTGGTCACTCGGATTTGAACAGACTGAAGAATAGGCAGAGAGAGCGCAGGCGGTGTAATCGTGAGCGTACGACTAGAATCAGGTAAAGCTGTCTCTGGTCTAGAGCGAGCTTCAACAATCTCGACATCGGGATACAAAATGCCAATTTCGTTTTCAGGAAAAGGATCTTCTGCCAAATAGACTTCCAGTCGAGCTGCATATTTGGGACGAAGCAGCGGCGTCAGATGCTGCCGAATTTTACTGGCTAATGCACTATGTACATCTGGCCAAAGATAGCCTTCGAGATAAGGGTCCATGCCTGGAAAAGGAGAAGGCATTGCGAACAATCCTTAGGAAATAAAAAAACTCCCAAACTATAGCTTTGGTCACTTGACTGAGGCACAGTTTGCAGGCTGAAAGCTGTGTGTTGCAGCAGGTCAAGTAACGCGCCTGTACCGAATGCATCCGGTACAGGCTATATACGAGTGATAACACTTCGGTTCGGGAGTCTTGATTGTACTCAACCTTGTCTTGAGCTGTCTCAAAAAAACTACACGCGACCGCGCAGCATCTGGGCCATCTCGTTTTGCTTTGGTGAAAGTTCTAGCGCCGTTTCTTCAGTAATTCGTCCGGCTTCGTACAGGGCATATAGCGACTGGTTCATCGTACACATGCCATCAAAGGTACATTTCGGCAAGATAGCTTCGACTTCATCGAGCTGGCCGCGAAGAATGTAGTCTTTGATCGCATCCGTGTTGATCAAGATTTCGTGGAAGGCGGCGCGTTTACCGTCGGTGGTCCGGCACAGCCCTTGAGCAACCACGCCGATCAAAGATTCTGCGATCGCCACTCGAATCGGGGCCTGCTGCTCCGGTTCGTACATGCCCAAAATTCTCTCTACTGTCTTGACCGCACTGTTAGTGTGCAAAGTTCCAAAGACCAGGTGACCCGTTTGAGCCGCTTTGAGCGCAGTTTCGATGGTTTCGCGATCGCGCATCTCCCCTACCAAGATGATGTCAGGATCTTCTCGCAAAGATGCCTTCAGCGCATTACTAAACTTGCGCGTATGCACCCCTACTTCTCTCTGCTTGATCAGTGACCTGCGGCTCTGATGGACAAACTCCACCGGATCTTCAATAGTGATGATGTGCTTCGGCATCTCTTTATTGATATAGTCAATCATCGCCGCCATCGTCGTCGACTTACCCGAGCCCGTTGGCCCCGTCACCAGGATTAAGCCCTTGTGGTAGTGGCACATATCTCTAATGACTGACGGCAGATTGAGCTGCTCCATCGACAAAATCTCAACCGGAATGAGTCGCATCACAATCGAAGGACCATTGAGACTGTCAAAAATATTGATCCGCACCCGCGAAAAGTCATACTGGGCGGCACCGTCAAAATCAAGCGTCTCTTTAAACTCTTCAATTTGCTCAGGAGTCAAAATCTCCGTCAGCCAGCTGTCAAACATCTCTGGCGTCGCTACCGGAAAGTCCGTGCTGCTGATTTCGCCTCGGTTGCGGTAGCGTGGCACCTCACCGACACCCACGTGAATATCTGAATAGCCCTCATCAAACGCCTTACGGATAATCTTCTCTAGTGTTGGCCCATCGCCTTTTACACCCGTCGGCGGTGGCGGCGCGGCCCTGTGCCCAGCAGCCTTTTGCCCAGTCTTTTGTTCGGCAGCCTTTTGCTTAGCGGCAGGTGGCGGCTGCATCATCTGGGTTTGGGGCGCAGAATCTGGCTGCGATCGCGCAGCGGGTGGACTGGGCGGCACGTTGGGATTGGCGCGTGGTGGCGGTGGTGGCGGCATAGCCGGTCTAGGTGGCGGCGATGGTGGCGATTGCAGATTGCTCATTGGGTGCCCCTCGAAAAAATTGCAATGACTAGTGTGCGTATATTCCCTGCATCCTTAGTAAAGACAGGCTTCACACTTCTCTAGCTTGCCCAGCCTTACCAACCTCACCCAAATGTCGCTCAAATAATGTTCCACTATCATCCCAATGCCACCGAGGGTTAGAGCGCCAGAAGGTGAGAGTGTCGTGTACGGGAAACCTCCTGCAAGCCTTGAACTCACCGTGCTACCCTACTAAGGTTCTATTAAATTCACACATCTGGATTTTCGGGTGTTTGGCGGACTCATTTGTCTCGACCGGATGCAGCCAGATGGAGGTTTTAACCCGATAAAGGAAAAGAAAACACATGCCAGTCGTATCCCTGTCTGATCTTTTAGAATCAGGCGTGCATTTTGGGCACCAAACCAGACGCTGGAACCCGAAGATGGACGAATACATCTTCACTTCCCGCAATGGCGTCCATATCATCGATCTTGTTCAAACCGCCACACTGCTCGAAGAGGCGTATCAATACGTTTTGAATTCTGCAGAAAGTGGTAAAAGCTTTCTATTCGTTGGCACCAAGCGCCAGGCCGCTGGGATTGTCGCCCAAGAAGCCAGCCGCTGCGGTTCCTATTATGTCAATCAGCGCTGGCTGGGCGGCATGCTCACCAACTGGAGCACGATTAAAACTCGCGTAGAGCGGCTTAAAGAGCTAGAGCGGATGGAACAGTCTGGCGCGCTAGCTATGCGTCCCAAAAAAGAAGGTTCCATGCTTCGCCGTGAGCTAGACAAGCTGCAAAAGTATCTCGGCGGTATCAAGACAATGCGCCGGATTCCAGATGCAGTCATCATTGTCGATGTTCGCCGCGAATACAACGCCGTTCAAGAATGCCAGAAGCTAGGTCTACCGATCATCTCTTTATTAGACACTAACTGCGATCCAGACGTGGTCGATGTGCCTATTCCCGGCAACGATGATGCCATCCGCGCTATCAAGCTAGTTATTGGCCGATTAGCCGATGCGATCTACGAAGGCTCTACCGGTGGTAATACAGCTAGCGGTAGCGGCACAGCGTCTGCTCATGCTACCGATATCTACGACGGCTACGACGGCGCAGACTACAGCGAGGAAGGTGAGGAGCTTGATGCCTCTGCTGCCACCGAAGCATCCGCTGCCACCAGCTAACCTACTTATATCAATCGCCAACAGCTAGGCGCTTCTTAACCTGGATCGGCGCAGAAGCGATTACTCTTGGCTTAGCGTGTCCTCTGCTAGAAAATACTGAAGGTGAAGAGTGCTACAGGGCTGCTTGGCGCGCAAAACTTGCTAACAGCTCCTTGGCAACTGACAGATTCTCGGCAGGGGATCTCACAATTTCACACTCAATCAGCTTACTTTAACGATAGAAACGATAGATACGGAGGCATGATGGCAGAAATTTCTGCAAAGCAAGTCAAAGCACTGCGCGATCAAACTGGCGCAGGCATGATGAATTGTAAAAAAGCGCTGAAAGAAAGCGGCGGGGATGTCGACAAGGCGACCGAATGGCTCAGACAAAAGGGCATTACGTCTGCTGCTAAAAAAGAGAGCAGAGTCGCTTCTGAGGGACTTGTCCATAGCTATATCCACACGGGTGGTCGTGTGGGTGTCTTGGTTGAGATCAACTGCGAAACTGACTTTGTCGCCCGTCGCGAAGAATTCAAAACGCTAGCGCAGGACGTGGCCATGCAGATTGCCGCTTCGCCTAATGTTCAGTACGTCAGAGTCTCTGATATCCCAACAGATTTTGCCGAGAGCGAAAAAGCGATCGAAATGGGTCGTGACGATCTAGGCAATAAGCCCGACAATATCAAAGAGAAAATTGTTCAAGGCCGAATTGACAAGCGCCTTAAAGAGCTGTCTTTGGTCGATCAGCCCTTTATCAAAGATCAAAACATCACGGTTGAAGAGCTAGTCAAGCAGGCAGTTGCAAAACTTGGCGAGAATATTCAGATTCGTCGGTTTGCTCGCTTCATCTTGGGCGAGGGAATTGAGAAAGAAGACGTGAGCTTTGCGGACGAAGTCGCTGCTCAAACCGGCCAGAAGTAGGCTGACTAGCGATGGAGTATCGCTTGACCCAATGCTGTGTTCCTGCATCTAGTGTGAGCTCATCTGTGTGAGCCCATTAGTGTAAGCAAGTGGGGGTTGCTATAGTAAGTCGGGTTCTTCCGAAGATGGAGAGTCCGGCTTTTGCCATTTCAAGTAGATTATCTAGGCAGATTATTAAACGGTCTCTTCTGCGTGTCGCTAGGGGCGCAGCTAGGTGTATAGCTAGGACTGAAGGTATTCCTCAAAGGCGCGTGACTCCAAAGAGATGCTAACTAGCAGCAGAGTCGCTATGGTATAGCCACGTCTATGAAGTCTATGAACTTGAGCATTTGTGGTTAGCTCAGCTGTCGTTATCAGTGTGAGTGACGTTTTAGAGAGCATATGGTTAAAGCAAGCAGCCAAATTAAAAAGGAGTTGGGTTTGCTCCAGCAGCGCACTGAAGATATGGCGATCGCACTAGACCCAATCTACGATGGCTATCTAAAGGCGCTGGCCGAAGCGAGTAAGCAGCAGCTAATGTCAGCGGCCTACCACCTTTGTACCCAGGCATATCCCGACAAGTTTTTAACGCTGTCTTGGAAAGAGCGCAATGAGCTACAAAAGGCGCTACAGGTTCTAGCTGCTCAAATTCGGCCCCAGATCGAAGACCAAAGAACGCATGCTAAGAAAATGAGCCGGCGTCCAAAGCGAAACAACGGGTTAGACTTTTTGCATCGACTGCTAGAGTCTAGATCGTCTAGTGCGATCGCCCATAGTCCAGCAGGTGATAGTGATGACTTGCTAGAGAAGCTGTCGGAACTTGCTCAGTTAGATCAGCGCTCAGACCAACCTCTTGACCAGTCTCTAGATCGGTCTCCAGATCAGCCCCAGAGCAAAAGAACAGACCGAAGGAAGAGCGATCGCCCTTCTGCTCTAGATGAATTGCAAGACGGAGAAGACTGGGAGGATGATATACCAACGGCTGAAGAGGAAGAGAGCGATCCAGCCACAGGTGAACGCCTTTTCATTCCCTCTAGCCGACGCCAAAACAACGCTTTTACAGCCGTTGATTTGGAAGATATGGATTTCTCTGACTCAGAAGAGTCTGACTTTTCTGAATCAGTAGAGAACTTGGATAAGGGTTTAGATGATGGGGACTTAGGTAACGAGGGCTTAGATGGTGATCTAGATTCCGATCTAGACGATGAAGACCTAGATGACGAAGACCTATCGTTTGAGATGGAGGTGCCTAGCGCTGAGCAGCGATTGACGATCTCTGACGAAGAAGATTTGCTAACTGCCTTAGAAGGACTCGCTAGGCATTCTAAGGCAGAAGAAGATTCAGCCAGCGATGAGGAACAGCCCCTAGCGCCAACGCATCTATTTAGGCAGCAGATGCTGATGGAAAAAGGCATTCGAGATGTGTTTAAAGCGGTGTCGGATGAAGCTAATGACCTGCTTCAGAAGGCTAAGGTGATGCCTAGCTTTCCGAAGGCTCTGATGGCTGCAGCCACCGATCCTCAAGGGATTGGTGAGCCAGTGAACGCGGTGCCAAATGTAGTGAAAGTCTCGGTCAGGGTGATGCACGGGGAAGTTAAAGCGAAGCCTAATGAGATGCGTAGTGGTGAAAGAGAACTGCCTAGGTCAAAACCTGATAGACAAAGGCGGCGATCGCAATCAAACAGAGCCAGAGCTAACCCTCGATCCAAATCTGGAAGAGCAGTCTCTTCGCGTCGCTCGATGCCACACGATATTGTAGAGATAGAGGCACTGCCGGAACTGGCGGTGATTAGTCTGCAGCTCAATGAGGTGGCCTTTACTGATCCCACTGTCTCTGCCTGGCGTACGCGCCTTCGCAAAGAACTCTCCTCACTCAAGCGATTGGGTAGTCGATATACAAAAACGCAGCGATCGCTAGAAACCTCCCAAGCTGAGGATGCCTGGCGATCGAGCTGGATAGCTCAGGAGGGAGAGTAAACCCTAGACCATTGACCTTAGAGTCAGCCTTTGATCGTTAGCCTTAGATTATTAGCCCCAGATCATTAGCCCCAAACTAATGGAGCAGACGACCCCTCAAAAGACGCAGCCTCAGTCATCAACGCTGCCCGAACCGGCACTACCTGATTGGGTACGGCTACAAAAGGCGCTGAGCGTAGAGTCAGAGCGAGGCTTTAACAATATAGAAGGACATCAGCAGCTATTCAGTGAATTTCTATCTAGCAGCTTGCTCAACGGCTACGCTGTTTTCTCTAACGGCTTCTCCGCTCAGATCAGCAACGATAAGTGGAAAGAGTTAGCAGAGCGATTCGATAGCTACGCCGACCTATCTTTTTCGGCGCGTCAGCACTTGGTCGCTGATACCAGACGATTTTTGCATCGGGCTAGACAGACCGCTGACTCCTTGCCACTGCTAGCAGAAGGTAATACCACCTACACCGTCACGGCCAAAGGCGCTGGGTCCAAAAGCAGTCGAGCCCAGAAAGTGACTCAGGCAGCAAACCAGTCAAAAGACAAAGAGACTTCTGCAGCGAGTCGTAAGTCTAAAGCCTCTAAATCTAAATCACCTAGATCTAAATCACCTAAAACCACCGATGTCACCGGTCTTGTCAATCGACCTGATTCTACTCACCCGCTAGACAAGCCGCTAACTTACCTCAAAGGAATCGGCGCGCATAAGGCTGAAAAGCTAGCAAAGCTAGGGCTGCTCAGCCTCAGAGACGTGCTGTTTTACTACCCACGCGACTATATCGACTATGCGCGTCAGGTCAAAATTAAGGACTTGGTGCCTGGCGAGACGGTGACGTTGGTGGCAACGGTCAAAAAATGTAGCTGCTTTAATAGTCCGCGTAATTCTAAGCTAACAATCTTCGAGATGACGGTCTATGACAGTACTTCTCGGCTGAAGATTAGTCGGTTTCTGGCAGGGACTCATTTTCGCTCTAGAGGCTGGCAGGAAAGACAGAAGCGACTCTATCCCCCAGGAGCGGTCGTGGCTATCTCCGGGCTGGTGAAACAGACGAAGTACGGTATCAACATCGACAGCCCAGAGATTGAAGTGCTAGGGGGACCAGAGGATGCGATCGCGTCACTAACTATAGGCCGGGTCGTGCCTGTGTATCCGCTAACAGAAGGGGTCGGCGCTGATATTGTTCGCAAGGCAGTCGTCGCGGCATTACCAGCGGCGGTAGAACTGCGCGATCCGCTGCCGAGGCCGTTACGAGAAAAGTATGAGCTAGTAGATCTTGCAGTTGCGATCGCCCATATCCACTTCCCACCCGGTACCGATCAGCTAGCTACCGCCCGTCGCCGCCTAGTCTTTGACGAATTTTTCTATCTTCAGCTCGGCTTACTTCGCCGCCGCGCCGCTCAGCAGCAGGCTCAGACCAGCGCTCAGATGGCACCCACAGGTGAACTGATCGAGGCGTTTTACCAAGTCCTGCCGTTTCAATTTACCAACGCCCAGCAGCGAGTCGCCCAAGAAATCCTCAACGACCTACAGAAGTCGGCCCCGATGAATCGGCTGGTTCAAGGCGATGTCGGATCGGGCAAAACCGTCGTTGCTGTGGTCGGTATCCTCGCCGCCATTCAAGCGGGCTATCAGGCAGCGCTGATGGCACCGACAGAAGTTCTCGCCGAGCAGCACTACCGCAAGCTAGTCGAGTGGTTCAATCTTTTGCATTTGCCAGTAGAGCTGTTGACGGGCTCAACCAAAGCGGCCAAACGTCGTCAGATTCACAGTGAGCTATTGACCGGAGAACTGCCTGTGCTAGTCGGCACCCATGCGCTGATCGAAGACCCGGTTCAATTTCATAACTTGGGCCTAGTGACCATTGATGAACAGCATCGCTTTGGCGTCGCCCAGCGGGCCAAATTACAGCAAAAGGGAGATAACCCCCATGTGCTGACGCTGACGGCGACGCCGATTCCGCGCACCCTAGCGCTGACGATTCATGGCGATCTAGACGTCAGCCAAATTGACGAGCTTCCCCCTGGGCGAAAAGCGATCAAGACCACTGTACTTGGGGCTAAAGAACGCGCTGATGCCTACGATTTGATCCGCAGAGAGATTGCTCAGGGGCGGCAGGTTTATATCGTGCTGCCTTTGGTTGAAGAATCGGAGAAGCTCGATCTACGTTCCGCGATTGAAGAGTGCGATCGCCTGCGAGAAACTATCTTCCCTGACTTCACGGTGGGTCTGCTACACGGGCGCATGAGTTCTGCTGACAAAGATGCTGCAATCAGCGCCTTTCGAGATCAGACAACTCAGATCCTAGTCTCCACCACTGTCGTCGAGGTTGGCGTAGACGTGCCGAACGCTACGGTGATGCTAATTGAGCATGCCGAGCGATTTGGCCTCTCTCAGCTGCATCAGCTGCGAGGTCGGGTGGGACGCGGCGGCGACCAGTCCTTTTGCCTGCTGATGACCAATAGCAAAAGTGACGTGGCGATGCAGCGGCTGCGGGTCATGGAACAATCGCAGGATGGTTTCTTTATTTCTGAGATGGACATGCGCTTTCGCGGCCCAGGGCAGGTACTAGGCACTCGTCAATCGGGTCTGCCCGACTTTGCTTTAGCTAGCTTAGTAGAAGATCAAGCGGTTCTAGAACTTGCCAGGACGGCTGCTGGTAATGTGTTGGCCCAAGAAAGTGAAGCAGGCGACGGGCTGACTCGCTGGCCGCTGATGGAGAAGGAGTTGGAACGTCGCTATCAAAAGTTGATGGGTGGCGCAATTTTGACGTGATGGGCATCAAGGCTTTCTTCACGACTAAACCACCTCAAATCGTGACTTGTTAAACTACGCTCAAAGAATTCTACAAACGCTTCAGAGACAACTAGTTTGTTGATACTTTTACACCCCCCAATACATACAGAAAAGCCTAGAACCATATGGTTCTAGGCTTTTCTTCTAGACTTCTTCTAGGCTTCTTTGCTCAGCTTTCTTCAGCGCATTGAGCTACCCTCTACTCACTCTTGAGTAAGAAGAGTCAAGTAAGAAGCGTCAGCTATTAGAGCATTCCTCTAATATTTGTAGTTCTCAGTTTTGAAGGGGCCTTCTACATTCACGTGAATATAGTCAGCTTGCTCTTCGGTCAGTGTTGTAATGACACCACCAAATCCTTGAACCATATAGCGAGCCACTTCTTCATCTAGCTTCTTAGGCAAGATTTCAACAGTTAGCGATTTTGCTTTCTCTTCATCAGATTTGTCTGCAAACTTGCGCTCAAACAAGAACATTTGAGCCAGCACCTGGTTGGCAAAAGAGCCGTCCATGATCCGAGAAGGATGACCCGTAGCGTTACCCAGGTTCACCAAACGACCTTCAGATAAGAGAATCAAGAAGTCTTTTGGATCATCAGAGCGATAAACCTGGTGAACTTGAGGCTTCACTTCTTCCCAACGCCATTCTTTACGCATGAAGGCAGTGTCAATTTCGTTGTCAAAGTGACCGATGTTGCAGACGACAGCGCTGGCCTTGAGGTTCTTAAGGATATTGGTACCGCAGACGTTGTAGTTGCCAGTGGCAGTGACAACAAGGTCGATATTAGCAAGTAGATCTTTGTCAATGCTGGCTTCGGTGCCATCGTTTTTACCATTTTTGTAAGGTGAAACGACTTCAAATCCGTCCATACATGCCTGCATCGCGCAGATTGGATCAACTTCAGCAACTTTGACGATCATCCCTTCTTGACGCAAAGAAGCAACAGAACCTTTGCCTACATCGCCATAGCCAATCACCAAGGCTTTCTTCCCTGCCATTAGGTGATCGGTGCCGCGCTTGATCGCGTCATTGAGGCTGTGACGACAGCCATATTTATTGTCGTTCTTGGTTTTAGTAACAGCGTCGTTAACGTTGATGGCGGGAATCTTTAGCTCGCCTTTCTCTAGCATTTCATACAGACGATGAACGCCTGTAGTGGTCTCTTCAGTAACGCCATGAATGCTTTCTAGCATTTGCGGATACTTTTGATGGATGTGACCAGTCAGATCGCCGCCATCGTCGAGGATCATGTTGGCATCCCACAGATCGCCTTCCGCGTTGTGGCAGGTTTGCTCGATGCACCAGATGTATTCTTCTTCGGTCTCGCCTTTCCAGGCAAAAACAGGAATGCCCGTCGCTGCGATCGCAGCCGCCGCATGATCCTGTGTCGAGAAAATATTACAAGAAGACCAGCGCACTTCAGCGCCTAGCTCACACAAGGTCTCGATCAGCACAGCCGTCTGAATAGTCATGTGGATGCAGCCGATGATCTTTGCGCCAGACAAAGGCTTGCTATCGCGATACTTGGCACGAATCGTCATCAGTGCCGGCATTTCACCTTCTGCGATCGCAATTTCCTTCCGACCCCAATCAGCCAACGCAATATCAGCAACTTTATAGTCGCGCTTAGCTGCGGGCGCGGTATCGGGAACTCGAGTGCTAGTAGCAACCATAGTTAAATCAGTTAGAAAGATTGGACGTTTACTTTCGATTAGCTTACCTGCAATAACCCAGAGCTGATCGCCCAAAGCCCTCTCCAGGCCATCCATTTCACCAATGCATATATATTGACGTTGCTAATTTGGGCTGACTAATCTGGTCTAGCTAACCTCGTTTGGCTAATCTCGAACGTAAGGCGCTAGCTGATCCCACAGCAAGGGAAACTGAGCTTGAATGCTCTTAGCCTTAGCAATTGTCATATCGCGATAGTCAAATCCAGGCGCGACGGCCTCTCCGAGCAGGCCATATTCTCCAGATTCTAAGACTGCGGCCTTCCAGTATCCCTTTGGCACCAGCAGTTGCGGTACTTCTCCATGCTCAATCGCCATGCCTAGTTTGGGCTTGGTCAAATTTCCTTCTAGGTCGATCAGGATGTAAGTGATCGGCGCACCTGCTTGAAAGTAGTGCATGATGTCCGATTTGTTTTGATGCAGATGATCGATGGGGCGATTGTCTGTCAGCAGGTAATAAATCGAGGTCAACATCGAACGGCTGGTGCCTACTCTATCGGTTTCTATGGTTTCAGCTGCCCGGTAGGTCTCTGAAAAATAGCCGCCTTCAACGTGCTCTATCAGCGATAGCTGTTTGATCAAGTCGCGTTTGTTCATTGTTGGGCTGCGTCATCTGACTGAAACCGATGCGATCGCACCTCTTCACAAAACTGCTGTGCCGCCTCAATCCCCTGCTCTCTTAGATTCACATAGGGTTTTGCAAAGGGTGGCTGCCATTCTGAAAGCCCTAGCAGATCCGACGTGATAAATACTTGACCGTCGCAATAGGGACCCGCGCCAATGCCAATTGTTGGAATAGAGAGCGTATGGCTAATTTTTTGGGCGAGCTCACTGGGAATATGTTCCAACACGATGGCAAATGCCCCTGCTTTTTCTAAGGCGATCGCTTCTTTCAAAATTCTGTCTGCCGACGCCGCAGAGTTTCCCTGCTGGCGAAAGTTTCCGACTTGGTAAACCGCCTGGGGTGTCAGACCTACGTGGCCCATCGTCGGGATACCTGCCTGTACAACCGCCGCAACTGTCGCAGCCATCGCCTCATGCCCACCTTCCATCTTTACGGCCTGAGCGCCCGTTTCTTTGAGCACCCGGCCCGCTGCTAGAATGGCGGACTCTTGGCTGACCTGATAGCTCAAGAAAGGCAAGTCTACGAGTACTAGCGCTTTCTGGATACCTCGGCGCACCATTTTGGCATGGTAGATAATCTCATCTAGCGTCAGCGGCAGCGTGGTCTCATGCCCCATCACTGTCATCGCCATCGAATCGCCCACAAAAGCGATATCAGCACCCGCCGCATCCACTATTTGAGCAGAAATATAGTCCCAGGCCGTCAGCATGGTGACGGCTTTGCCTTCCTGCTTCCATCTCGCAAACTTATGTACATTGACAATCACAGGCATTTCTCCATTCGAGCCAACTTGAGCCAACCGGCGAATATAGCAAAGTGCGAATGCATCCGCGCTTTGTCTTGGTAGGCGTTCCCTAGCGCCGTACGACGACGCGGGTTCCTACCGCTGCTATGGCACTTTGCGTTATAGAACAAGGGGTGTAGCCTTTCTATACGTAGTGAGCAAAGTGCGGAAGGTTATAGCTCCAGTTTGACGCAAAAAGAGAATATCGATTTGCCACTTTTGTCTATCGCGCCCCAAAAGCGCTCACAATCGACCCGTGTGGCTGGCCCTGGCCGGTCGTCTGACTCACCCAACCCAATCCTTCGGTCGTACCCACCCATATTTTGTTGCCGGTATCCGGTGAGATAGACAGAATGTGTTCGGATGGCAGACTCGGTACTCGGCCAATGACCGCGCCGTTATAGGGATTGAGCTTCAGCAGGCCGGTGCGGGTGCCTACCCACAGGCTTTGATTTGAATCGAATGCTAAGGCCGTGACATCTCGACCTCGCAATTGTGTCACCGAGCGCAAAAGCTGACCCGTCCGGCCATCTACGACCAGCAGACCGGCGGGTGTCCCTACCCAGACCTGTCCTTGAGGCCCTACGGTCATGGCCTGCGCCGACTTCCCTGGCAGATCTGTGATGCGGTGGGTGATGTAGGCCGAAGCGGTGCTCACTCGCACCAGCCCTTCTAGCGTTCCTACCCACAGGTTGCCATCAGGAGCCATTGTCAGCGTGTTCGCGCTCACCCCAGGCAAAGCCTGAACTGTCGTCATCAGCAAGCCTTCATCAGGACTGATCATTGCCAGCCCTCGGTCGGTGCCTACCCACAGAAATCCGCGCTGGTCAATCGTGGTTGAGAGCACCCTGTTCGAAGGCAGCCGATAGTTCTGCGCGGTGACTTCATTAATTCTGGGCTCTACTCTAACTAAGCCATCCGGCGTTCCTAGCCAAATTCGACCGACCCGGTCTTGACTCATCGCGTCGATAAAGCGATTGGGCACATTTACCCGAGCGAGTATCTGCCCGGTCTCTGGGTTGATTCTGGCTAGTCCCTGATGAGAGCCGACCCAAAGACTGCCGGTATAGTCGGCCTGTAATGCCCCTACTTTGTAGTTGTGTGCGGTTGGGTTGGGACGGTTAGAGCGTTCTATGACGGGCGCGGTAGGCGTATTCGCTTCGTTGAGCTGAGCGTGGATCTGATTGCGGATAGTTTGAGCATAGACAGAGCCATCCGCCTGTAGCTTGAGTGGATTGCTGCCAATCATTGCGATCGCGCCCCAAAGCACAGCAGTGCTAGCAATATGCTGAGTGACCCTGATGGCAACGCTCACAAAAATATCCTCGTGACAAAGTTAAGTAGCGCGATCGCTATTTTCTAATCCGCTAGCAATCGACCCGTCTTGATTAGCCTGTGTTGATTGGCCTAGGTCGATTGGATAGCTTGACCCAAAGTGCCCACCAAATTTCGTCGATTAACGCCAGCAAAACCAAATTCCAAAGAGCCAGATCCAAAGAGCCAGATCTCAAGAGTCAAATCTTAAGGCTGTATTACAGATCAAGGATTCTTAATAGAAACGAATTTACCTTGTATGAAGAATAACGAGCGCAGCAGAGGTAAGACCGGGCAAATCGCTTCAGCCGGTTCCCTTATCCGCTCAAAAATAACGGATTATTCAACATTCTTGTTACGGAATGTTACGGATTCTACTGACTTCGTAAGTATTTTGTGAACGGTTGAAACCCTTCTACATCAACGTTCATTAGTTTTAACTATCGGACTATACAGAACTTCTAAAAGGAAACTTATTGGTGGCCTGATAGTATTCTGAAGAGCATAGGTTAATCTGACAGACTTAATCCCATCGGTTGGTCTGAAGCAAACACCTGACCCCGATCGGCGCGATTTTCTCAAGTTCTTTGGCAGTATTCCACTGAACTGTTTTGAGATCGCTGATGATCACGCTTCGAACTTCATATCCAGAGAATCGCTTGAGTCCGTCGCTATCACCGTTTTGTGGTTAGCGCCGCACCGTTGGGCGTGGGTGTTTGCCTCTTTTCAATGAGATGCATGGAGTTCGATCAATATCTAGTTTGGTTCGCCCAAAAATAGTTCACACGGAAATAATAGACAGGAAATAGGGAAATATGTCCTACTCACAGACTCAGTCCAAGTCGGGCGCTGGCTACGATGCTGGCGTACAGGATTACCGACTGACTTACTACGCCCCAGACTACACACCCAGGGATACAGACATCCTGGCCGCCTTTCGGATGACCCCTCAGCCTGGTGTACCTCCCGAAGAGTGTGCAGCAGCGGTTGCCGCAGAATCTTCCACGGGTACTTGGACGACTGTATGGACTGACCTGCTCACCGACATGGATCGCTACCGGGGTCGCTGCTACGACATCGAGCCTGTTCCTGGCGAAGATAACCAGTACATTGCCTACGTTGCCTATCCTTTGGATCTGTTCGAGGAAGGCTCTGTCACCAACCTGCTGACGTCCTTGGTTGGTAACGTATTTGGCTTTAAAGCGCTGCGGGCTCTACGTCTCGAAGATCTGCGGATTCCGGTTGCTTACGTCAAGACGTTCCAAGGTCCTCCTCACGGTATTCAAGTTGAGCGCGATCGCATCAACAAGTATGGTCGTCCAATGTTGGGCTGCACTATCAAACCTAAGCTCGGTCTATCTGCTAAGAACTACGGTCGGGCGGTCTATGAGTGCTTGCGTGGCGGTCTAGACTTTACTAAAGATGACGAGAACATCAACTCCCAGCCTTTCCAGCGGTGGCGTGACAGATTCTTGTTTGTAGCTGATGCTATCCACAAGTCTCAGGCAGAAACAGGCGAAATTAAGGGTCACTACCTGAACGTAACTGCTGCGACTTGCGAAGAAATGATGAAGCGGGCCGCGTATGCCAAAGAGCTCGAAATGCCCATCGTCATGCATGACTTCCTCACTGGTGGCTTTACTGCCAACACCACGTTGGCCCACTGGTGTCGCGACAACGGCGTTCTGCTGCACATCCACCGGGCAATGCACGCTGTGATTGACCGCCAGAAGAACCACGGTATCCACTTCCGCGTTTTGGCCAAGTGCTTGCGCCTATCCGGTGGTGACCACATCCACACAGGGACTGTCGTCGGTAAGCTTGAGGGCGACAGAGCCGGTACGCTGGGCTTTGTTGATCTGCTGCGTGAGAACTACGTTGAGCAAGACAAGTCTCGTGGCGTTTACTTCACCCAAGACTGGGCTTCCATGCCAGGTGTAATGGCGGTTGCCTCCGGTGGTATTCACGTATGGCACATGCCTGCCTTGGTGGAAATCTTCGGCGACGACTCTGTGCTGCAGTTTGGTGGTGGCACCTTGGGTCACCCTTGGGGCAATGCGCCAGGTGCAACGGCTAACCGAGTTGCGCTTGAAGCCTGCGTTCAAGCTCGTAACGAAGGCCGTAACTTGGCTCGTGAAGGTGGCGACATCATCCGTGAAGCTTGTCAGTGGTCGCCAGAGCTAGCCGCAGCCTGCGAACTCTGGAAAGAGATCAAGTTCGAGTTCGACACCGTAGACACTATCTAATGAGTGCTGTTTGCTCTGTAGGTGTCTTGGCAATCGGCAAAACATCCGCAGAGCAATCTCTAGATAGTGGTTCTAGATAGCGGTATTAGGCGAAACAGTTTTCTGCGACGTTCTCAAAGGACAGTTCTCAAAGGACAATGGCTGACGGAACAGATTTGTCGGCACACTTTTTTAAGATGCCTCCAGTATGGATCTCAAGCGAATTGCGAAAGATACGGCCCAGGTGCTCACGAGCTACCTAACCTATCAAGCCGTTCGCACCGTGTTAGGCCAACTCAAAGAAACCAACCTGCCCCGCCACCGCTGGCTCCACGAGTTCTCTAGTCGAGAAAAGCTTCAGGACGGCGAAGCCTACATTAAAAGTCTGTTTCAAGAGGCACCCGATCTGGCTTTAAGGGTGATGACAGTCCGTCTTCATGTCGCCGAAGAAGTCTCTGAGTTTTTACCTGAGATGGTAACCACTCAAATTCAGCAGGCAAACATGGAGCATCGCAAAAAGCACCTTGAGAAAATCACCCAGATGACCTCAGAGGATCTGGCCGCCAGCGTAGACAGGCCAGAGCAAGAAGGCTCAGGTACGCTTGAAGAGTCACCCTCTTTTCCTGACTTAGAGGCTGGCGAGTCAGATGCCATTAATCCTAATGATGCTGACTCGCCGGATACCGCCGTCTAGTTCAACGGATCGCCCTCAATCAACGTAAGTTCAGATTCAAATTTTCAGCTCAAATTTTCACCCTAGAAGAAACTATGAAAACCCTGCCTAAAGAGCGTCGGTACGAAACCCTTTCCTACTTACCGCCGCTCACTGACCAGCAAATCGAAAAGCAGCTCAACTACTGTCTCCAGATGGGCTATATTCCTGCCGTTGAATTCAACGAAACATCAGAGCCTGAAGCCTACTATTGGACAATGTGGAAGCTACCTTTGTTTGGCGCTAACAACACTCGCGCTGTCTTGGACGAAATCCAAGCCTGCCGCTCTGAGTACGGCAACTGCTTCATCCGCGTAGTTGGCTTCGATAACGTCAAACAGTGTCAAGCTGTTAGCTTCATCGTCCACAAGCCTGGCAGCAAAAATAACAGCGGCTATCGCTACTAAGTAGACTCAGTCGAATCGACTGGGATAAGCTCTAATTCGTTTGGAAGAGGGAAGTTGTAGCTGAGCTACCTTCCCTCTTTTCGACTGTATTATGATAATCGTAGAGTTTAGAAACATCTCATGGTCGATGTTACGACTGCTGTTAAGAGCGCTAGTAAGTATTTAAAGCAAGTTGAGCAGGTGATGGGTAGTGAACTCGAGAATTTGAGACTAGAAGAAGTAGAGAAGGAAGAAGGCACCGACCACTGGCTGATTACACTTGGATACGATGCCCGCTCTGCGCTACCCCCTGCTTCAAGCTTGTTTAACGATCCCGAAGACGTCAATTGGAAGTATGAGAGGGCATACAAGCTTTTTCGCATTAATGCTGAGACAGGAGAAGTTGAGTCTATGAAGATCCGGAAAGTATGACAACCTCTCAACTAAGTCTACTGCAGAAGTATTTTCAGAAAGGAATACTTGTTGATACAAACATCCTACTACTGCTTTTTGTCGGTGAGCTGGGTAGAGAAAGAATTTCCAATTTTGGGAGAACAGATCAATTCACTCCTCGGGACTACGACCTTCTCATTGAACTGCTTAAGCGTTTCAAGGTGATTGCGACAACGCCTAATGTTCTCACGGAAGTGAATAGCCTTCTCAATAAGCTTCGTGAGCCAGCTCGTAAAGTATTCTCGAAGGGATTAGCGCGTCTAGAGGAAATATATATCCCTAGCAGAGAGGTTGCCTCCTCAAACTGGCCTTTTCTTAAGTATGGATTAACTGACTGCGGAATTGCTGACATAGCGCAGAGTAAATATCTTGTCCTTACGGACGATCTTAGGTTAGCTTCTTACCTTCATCAGAAAGGTATCGACACTATCAACTTCAATAATTTGAGAACATTTTAGAAGCAGATTCAAAATTGCGTGAGCGCTTCTGCTGTGCTGTAAACTGCAACATAGTCCCTATTATTATGGATGCAACAATGTCTCAGATAGAGCGCTTGGTGATGCTGGCTGAAGATCAGCTGACTGAGTATAGTACTGATGCGCGGAAGATCGAAAAGCTGCGTCAGAAGATTGCGCTGTCGGTTTCTCCTTCTCAACAAAAGCAGGTGAAAAAAGAGTTGGAAGAACAGCTACATCAAAACTTTTTTGATGACATTTTGCTGAAGCAAAGACAGGCGGTGGCTTTGCCTTTTTGGGGGATTGCAGGACTGGGTTTGTTGTTTGGGATTTCGTTTACGCAGCCGGTCGATTTTATTGCAACTGGCATTGGGGGCGCGATCGCAATTCTCCTTCAAAAACGCGGCTGGAAACTACAGGCCAAAGATTTGGTCTTACAGGCGCTCACTCAGATAGAAGAGCGCACTCAAGCAGCCAAAGCAGTGAAATAGGCAGCATGAAAGATATTCGCATTTGCTTTTTTGGAGATTCCTTTGTCTCTGGCACAGGCGATCCAACCTATCTAGGTTGGGTAAATAGAACCTGCGCCGCTATGACTTCGCCTCACTACAAGCTAACTGCCTACAACCTAGGCATTCGCGGTAATACCAGCGAGCAGATTGAAGTCCGATGGCTATCTGAAGCCGATAAAAGATTTCCTAACGATACTGACAATCGCGTGGTGTTTTCATTTGGTACGAATGACAACAGAGTAGAAGATGGCATTCGCTTTGTAGAAGAGAAAAACTCTGTGCTGTGTGCTCGGCGCATTCTAACTCAGGCAAAGGAAATGTTCCCGGTACTGCTGATTGGACCGCCACCCGTTGCCGACGAGAATATGAACTATCGAGCCCAGAAAATATCTGCACACTACAGCGATCTATGCGCCGAGCTAGATGTGCCCTGCTTAGATGTCTATCAATCTTTACGCAAGAATGCGCTATGGATGCAGGAAGTCGCAGCCGTCGATGGGTCGCATCCGGCTGCGTCTGGCTACTTAGCCCTATCTCAACTCATCACCGAGTGGTCAGCCTGGCAGAGCTGGTTCGCTCAAGACTAGCTCTATGACTTATTACATCGCGCCCAGTTTTCTCAACAAGCTGGCAGTTCATATCACTAAGAACTACTTAGACTTACCCCAAGTCAAAGTACCTTTGATTCTAGGTATTCATGGCCGCAAGGGGGAGGGAAAGACTTTTCAGTGTGAGCTGGTCTTTGAACAGATGGGCGTGGAGGTGGTTCACATCTCTGGCGGTGAGCTAGAAAGCCCAGATGCAGGCGATCCGGCTAGGCTAATTCGATTGCGCTATCGTGAGGCGGCTGAGCTGGTGAGAGTTCGCGGTCGGATGGCAGTACTGATGATCAACGATTTGGATGCTGGGGCCGGTCGATTTGACCGGATGACTCAATACACGGTGAATACGCAGCTAGTGAACAACACGCTGATGAATATTGCGGACAATCCAACCAACGTGCAGTTGCCGGGTAGCTACGATGAGAAAGCGCTGCCGAGAATTCCGATTGTGGCAACGGGAAATGACTTTGCCACGCTGTACGCACCGCTAATTCGTGATGGGCGAATGCAGAAGTTTTATTGGGAGCCCAGCGAAGCGGATAGATTGGGAATTGTTAGCGGCATGTTTGCTGACGATAGACTGCCCAGCGAAGATATTGAGCAGCTAGTGAAGCAGTTTAAAGACCAGGCGATTGATTTCTTTGGCGCGGTGCGATCGCAGCTCTACGACGAACAAATCACCCGTTTTATAGACTCAGTTGGACTTGAAAATGTCGCTAGCAAAGTGGTTAATGCTGTCCAACAACCGACCTTTCTAAAGCCCAGCTTTCAGCTAGAGGATCTAATAGCAGCAGGCAATAGGCTAGTGCGTGAGCAAGATCGTATTCGTACTATGAGCTTAGTAAATGAATACAACCAGGCGCTAACACCAACTAATCGAGTCTCGCTTGCGGCTAGACCTGCTGCCTCTGGTTTGATGACGCCTCCTCCACTCAACCCATTGAGCCCTTATATGGTCGATCGATCAGAAGAGCAGTCCTCTTCTTCCTCTTCTCCTTGGCAACGGCTCCGCGAAGCTAGACTAAATCAGTCGACAAAAAATGAAGGTGCAAACAGCTTAGCCGATTCTATTACCCATCCGCTCGACAGTATCGTAGCGCTCAAGCAGCGCCTCGGTATCGAACACGTAGACCAGCGCCGCTTTCGTAACAACTCATGGCAGTGCTACACCACTCTTAATGAACCTAGTCAAGCAGAAGCTCGCCGACAAGTTCGGGCCTGTCTAAATCACTTTCCGAAACACTACATTCGGCTAGTAAGCATCGAGCCTCAAACTAACCGTCGAATCGCTGAAACAATTGTGTATCGCCCGAAGGCGTAGGCTCTAGGTTAGCTCTCTCGCCCGATATGCAAATCGAGAATTTTTCTTCGAGTCCATGGGCTTTGATATACCAGAACGCTACTGCTAGTGGCAAGATGTATTTATCCCATGGATACGCTTTGAACATGATCAAAGCATTCGCAAAAACCATTAGAGAGAGCAAATTGGGCCGCGAGAATCGGATACAGGCTAGCAGCGCTAAGCCATACATCAACAGAAGCTTGATGAAATCAAAAGGTATTAGCCTAATCACTTTGCGTAGGTTACCGATACCAAGTGGCAAAGGGGGAAATACTAAGCAGTAGAGTAGTAGGGCGATCGCGATCCACATTATTTTGGAAGCGTTTTGTTGCCATATATCAAGCCAGAAGCTCCGCTCAAACAGCAGAAGTTCTGGAATAAGAATGTAGACGCTAACAAAGGCTAGAGCGTTAACACCGCCGCCCGGTGTAAATGCCCAAGTTTCTTGCTGAACTTTCGGAATATTGCGAACCTCTGCGGCTATCTCTGGCGTCAGCCCATCAAAGAGATAAAACCATCCGAATATAGAGAGTATTGCAACCAAAGATGAAAGCCACCTGGTTAGTACTTTGGTGTCTGCTTTTCGCTCACGAATTAACTCGATACAGAAGAGAACTGTTTCATAGGCGCAGATCGCGACTGGAAAAGCTATCATGTATTGCCTAGAGGCGATCGCAAGTACAAAAGAAGCGCAGCTCAGCCAGCTTCGATCTTTTACATAGCTGACCAACCCCATCACCACCCAAAAACAAGCGATCATTTCGGTATACAGTCGACCGCTGAAGAAAAGATAGTAAGGGCAGATAAACAGCCCGACAACGCATAAAAGTGCCCTGCACCCTTTTTGCTTCGGCCAGCCAATAATGAAAACAATAGCCAGAGACAGCGCTAGGTTCAGTGCTCGCCCAATTACGATGCCTTTCCCTAGCAAGTATTCGAGCGCACCAAAGATAATGAAGGGTAGAGGCGTATTAAGTTCGCTGTAGTCTCTTAGTTGATCGAGGGTAGGAAAAAGGCGCTCGCTAAACGTCAGGCTAGTTTGCCAAAACGTTTTTTCATCCCATAAGTAAGGTCCTTGCAGGAAGTCAAGCCAGGCAACCATCGCAGTATAGATTGCCGTAATTCCTAGTAAAAATAAAAACTTCTGTTTGGATAAGGTTAAGTGCATAGCTCTACGTATCAGGGCCTGCTTCGTTTAGTCCCTCTAATAATCATCAGCACTCCGACTATGAATAGAAAAAAGGTTCCCTATTCACAGATGCTTGACTATCTATTTACGAAAGCTTCACTCTTCGGGGCCAAACTCAATCAGAGTCTGATACGAGTTCGAGCTGCTACCAGGTATTTCGTAATACCGATGGCGGTAGGTCTTAGCCAATACGACTCTGCTCCAAGAAGCCGCGCAATTGACTAATAGATGCCCGTCTCTAGCACTACGACTAAACTCCTGTGCTCTGACTAAGATATTGCTGCAACCTAGTCAAGCTCAGCGTCTGACCTAGACTTAGTGGCAAAAGTGATACGCCTTCTAGTCTTGACTGCACCCAGCCGTCGCCCCACTGCCACTCGTGGAAGCCATCGATTCCTCCACTCAACAAAAAGCGGATGCCGTTTGGCGCTAGTAGCTCTACTTGATGTTCAATCCGTCCGAATTCCAATTTCAAAGAAGCTGACAACCCAACTGCACTCTTGAAAGACTGACCCACAGTCAACGGTGCCTTCAAAGTGCCAGCGGTCACGCCATAGATTTGCTGCGGCTGCATCCACCGCCGCAGGTTTTCTAGTCGAGTCAGGCTCTGGGCAATTTGCTCAGCACTCGCCGCGATTTCTATACGTATATTACTCTGCTGATAAGTTCCAAACATTCTAATTACCCCAAACAAAATTCCCGCAAAACCAACGCCTGCGGGAAGCATCCAATCAACAGATAGCTATACCATTCAAACTATGTATTCAAAAGATGTACTCATAGACAGGCACTACCTACTACCTAAGCAGTGGCTGCTTGTTCTGGCTTCAGGGTTGCTTCAGCCGGTAGCTCCAAACAATAGCCAGCTCCATAGACTGTCTTAATGTATTGAGGATGCCTAGGATCAGGTTCTAGCTTAGTTCGCAGGTGCCTAACGTGTACTCGAATCGTCTCGATATCGTCGTTAGGATCGTAGCCCCAAACCTCTTTTAGAATCTCGCTAGGTGAAACAGTTTGGCCATGCCTCTGTAGTAGACAGTGAAGCAGCTCAAACTCTAAGTGAGTTAACTTAACGGTTCTCTCTAACCAAATCGCTTCAAATCTTTCAGGGACTAGCGTCAACGGTCCATAGCTTAGAATTTCACTGTGCTTCGCAGCCTGTGGAATGCGATCAGTCCGTCTAAGTAAGGCCCTAACTCTAGCTAGCATTTCTTCTAACTCAAACGGCTTGGTCAAATAGTCGTCAGCGCCTGCATTGAATCCATCGACTTTATTCTGCGTCTCTCCCAAAGCTGTCAGCATCAACACCGGAATATCAGCTGTACGATCATCTCTGCGTAGCCGTTGGCAGACTGTAAATCCATCTACCTTCGGCAGCATCAGATCTAACATGATTAGATCGGGCACTAGCTGGACAGCCAAAGCCTGTCCCTTAATCCCATCGCCAGCCTGAGTAGTATCGTATCCAGCCATTTCCAAGTTAATGGAAACGAGCTCCACGATAGCTGGATCATCATCAATGACAAGTATACGAGGCATATTATGAAGGGTGTTGATAATAGAACAAGGCTGCCAGTTCAGCTAAGCGTAGGCGCTGTGTGTGACCGCTAGGCATGAAGTTAGCTCGCACCGTTGAAATACTTCTTTCAAAAAAATTAATACTTCCTAAACCTATATTAAGCGTTTGTCACACTTCCATTGAGTCTGCTTAAGCTTTGCTTAATATTTTGTTGTGCGTGGCTGACTGTGCAGCTAGATGAATCACTGTTCGGCTGGCAAATACGCCGCTTAGAGCAGGACAACCCTCTCAAGTCCAACTAGCAGCTAACGAAGATATTTAGATAAAACTCCCCAGGTAGGATTCGAACCTACGACCAATCGATTAACAGTCGACCGCTCTACCACTGAGCTACTGAGGATTGCGAACTCCATAGTACATAAGCTGACGTCGCTTTGGCAAGCAGCTTTTTTGCCGTTTGTAGCGTGATGGTTAACTATCACCCCGGCTCAGTTTTCTCAGGCGATTCTGGGTATCTGGATCAAGGCTAGCTATGAACCGGGCTGAGCGCTTTTTTCTTGACTTCTGGCGATGCTGCACTCGCTGGGTAATGCTGGTTACTTCATTTTGAAGCTGTAGTGCAGAGATCCCTTCCGCGCCGTAGCCAATGACGGTTTGTCTGTGGACGTTGTCAGAAGTCGCGACGATTAACCGCTTTGTAAACTTGCGAACATCGTTGCGAAACCTAGCGCAGGCTCTTTCTATATAGCTATCAGCGGTTTGACCAAAGCCAGTGTAGTGAACAGATAAGTGCTCTGTAATGACATCTTTAGACGCTGGCGTGGGTTGTTCGTAGGCATCGAAGACAGCCCAAGTCTCATACTCTTGATAGGCGCTGTAGTTGGCCAGCGCCGCCAGCAGTCTTTCTCTGGCCGAATCTAGCCCTTGGGCATCTCTAATATGGATCAAATCGGCCCATGCACCAATGATGTTGTAGCCATCAACCAATAAGATCGCCTGAGAAATTGGCTGAGAAGAGCTGTCCGCCATAGCAAGGACTAACGTAGGAACGGTAGGGTATTTATCCTTTTAATATTAGGTGATGAAATCCCGCAAATGTGTCTGTATCGCTACGGCTGCTGAAGTTTGTGCTTGAGCCTTTGTGGATTGCCGCTGTCACTGACGGCTCCTTTCTCTAGCAGGAAAGCGCGATCGCAGTAATCTAATTCAGCCAGTCGGTGGGTGACCCACAGAGCAGTGAGCCCTCTGCTTTTGACCAATGACTGCACCTGCCTAACCAGATCGAGCTGACTGTCTGGGTCGAGCAAGGCAGTGGGTTCATCTAGCAAGAGAATTTCGCAGTGCTGGGCAATGGCTCCGGCGATCGCCACCCGCTGCTTTTGACCGCCGCTAAGGGCATAGATAGGCCGCCGCTGAAAGCGCAGCAGGTTTACCGCCGACAGAGCTTCTTCGACTCGCCGTCTGACCTGCTTGACGGTTAGCTTTTCTTTGACCAGGCCAAAGGCAACATCTGCGCCCACCGTCGGCATCACCAGCTGATGATCTGGGTTTTGAAACACAAAGCCAACCGGACCCGAGGTTTCGATCCGGCCAGCTTGCCGGATCAGCAGTCCGGCGAGCAGCCTCAGCAGCGTTGATTTGCCGCTGCCATTATTACCTAGCAGCATACAAAATTCTCCGGGTGCAACAGTCAGTGAACAGTCGCTCAGGACGCTTGCACCCGAGGGCCAGTTGAAGCTAACGTGCTCAATCGCGATCGCCGGACTACTCACCCAGATTACTCACCTGCTAGCGCAAAGAAACCTGGTGCCCGGCCCGATGCCCCAGCACTGCCGGACTTTTCATAGATTTGCACGGCGGCTAGCTCACTCACTGCGATCGCAATTTTCTTATCCGTTACCTTGTCGCAGGTCAGCTCCAACGTGACTGGATCACCAGACGAAAGCGCCGAGAGTACTTCTTTGTAGGCCGCTTCAGCTGCTTCTTTGTCTTGCTTTTGCACGGTTAGGGGAAGGGCGGTGTGCTTTAGCGCTAGTTCAACGATATACATACAGTTACTTGCAGAGTTAAGGTCTGTTGAGTCCGCCCTCTAGTATAGCTATCGCACGCCTAAGCCTCCGCTTTCAAAGAGCTTTATATCTTATTTAGAAGATTTTTCAGGAAAGTGATCCTATAATAATGAGAACAAGGGTAAAGATTAGTAAACGACCTTTATATTTTTGGTGTCTCAATGGTACTCATTGCGTCCGCCAGTCTAGGTCGTAATTTTTCCCTGTCCTATATAGATGATCCATTTAGGAGATCTTTTTTATGACCATAGCAATGGGCCAAGCGCCCGCAGCCAGGGGACGGTTTGACGTCCTCGACGACTGGCTAAAGCGCGACCGATTCGTTTTTGTAGGCTGGTCCGGTTTGCTTCTGTTCCCCTGCGCCTTCATGGCCATCGGCGGATGGATGACCGGTACCACCTTCGTCA